>JBEDUS010000389.1:0-4155 GCA_040414975.1 Candidatus Udaeobacter sp. | reverse complement strand
AGCCATGCGCGAAGCCCGGCGCCATGTAGATCTGGCGTGGCGGACGCTCGTCACTCAATTCGGCGCCGAACCAGTGGCCGAAAGTGGGCGACGATTTGCGCAGATCGACCACGGCGTCGAAGATCTTACCACGCATGACCGTGACGATCTGTGCCTGTGGATGCTTTATCGTAAAATGCAATCCACGAAGCGCGCCTTTCATCGAGCGCGAATGATTGTCCTGAACAAACTCGTCGATAATTCCGGCCGCGTGATAACGCTGCGCTTGATATGTTTCAAGGAAGAAACCACGCTCGTCACGAAAGCAAAACGGTTCAATTAGGACAAGGCCAGCAAGGCTTGTATCAATGACGCGCATGGACTTGCTCATGGCAGTCGCCGAGGAGGGCGTTCCTTCAACGCACGTTTGCCACCACACGATCCAGGCCTTGCGCAGTGGCCAGTGCGTATAATCGGCCGTGTCGGGCCATGAGGTCATCCCACGTCCCGCGCTCGGCTACCCGTCCGTCTTCGAATACATAAATAGAGTCGGCAGAGCGCGCCGCTGCAAGTCGATGCACTATCATAACGATTCCGATTTGTTTTCTCAGTTCTTCGAGCGTCCGCACGATTTCAAGTTCACTGCTGGCGTCTAGTGCGCTCATCGCCTCATCCAGGATGAGTACGCGAGGATTCGCAAGCAGTGCGCGCGCAATGCCAAGGCGTTGCCGTTGCCCTCCGGAGAGTTTGATTCCTTGATCCCCGACGATGGTCTGATAGCCGTCGGGCAAGCCGACGATGAAATCATGGGCGTGCGCCCGCCGTGCGGCAGCTTCCATTTCACTCTCTGCCGCGTCCGGATTGGCAAAAGTCAGGTTATCACGGACCGAGGCATGGAAGAGGATCGTCTCCTGCGGTACATAACCGATCGCCCGGCGCCAGGCGGAAAGAGGAGCACGGGCGAAATCGTGATTGCCGAGCCGGATCGATCCAGCGCTTGGTTCCACCAGTCCAAGCAGGACGTGCACGAAACTCGATTTTCCGGCACCAGAACCACCCACCAAGGCGGTGAGACCGGGTAAAGCCAGCTTCAAATGGACGCTATCGATCGCCGTACGTTGGCCGAACTTCACCGTAAGCCCGCGTACAGCAAGGCTCGTGGGCGGAGAAACCTTGAGCACAGTTGGCGCATCCGGCGGGTCCGCCCGCTCCGCTACCGCATCTGCGGCTGATTGCAATTTGTTTATCCCCTCGATCGCATGAATATTATTGTTGAGCGAATGGACTTGTGATTGTACGGCGGTAAGACGCGGGAAAAGCCGTCCGAAGAATGCGAGCACGATCACCACATTTGCGGGCGCCAGACCGAAGCCGTTTGTCGCGAGGACAAGGATAATTGCAATTCCGATCAAGGCACTATATTCGAGCACGCCGCGTACAGTGCCAGGCATTGCGGTGGCAATTGTATTGATGTCTGCGACCTTTTTTATCAAGGGCTTGATTTCCGCAACGGCGCGATCGACTCCAGCGCTCGCTTTTATGAATTTGGCTCCCGCGAAGCGCTCACTGAGAAACGATTGCAGATGTGCATTCAGCGGCGCAAGCTGTTCGCCGGCGGCATAGCTCTTGCTGTACATACGAAACATCGCCAATCCGGAGGCCACGGCCAGACCAATGATTATGACCGTCGCCTGCCAGGCAACTAGGGCGGACAATACAACGTAGATCGCGGCAACTATGGCACTCCCTAGCAAAGAGAGGCACAACGCAAACGCCCGGCCCAATCTTTCGCATTCCGTTATAATCGCGTTCGTTAGCTCGCCCGCTCGCCGGTCGGTGAGGAAGGCCCATTTAGCGCGCATAAACGCGGTGAATAATTCGAGCTGACGTTGTGACTGATAGCTTCGTGCGATCCGCACAGTCCAAAAATTCAGTCCAAGAGATAACGCCGTCTGCAATGTCGCAATGACGAGGAAAATAATGAGGATTTTGCCAACGCTGTTTGAACTAAGATACGTCAGTGTTCTCTCGAGAAGTTCGACCACAAAACTCTGATTTCCCGCTGCCGTGATTCCGATGCGGTTTAATACTGGCAGCAGAAGCATAACCGAAGCGCCTTCGCCCAGGCCTACCACAACGGTCCACGCCATCAGCAGCAAAAAGTGCCAGCCGAGCCGCCTCACCAGATCGGCAAAGAGTAACCGATATGCGTTCATTAAAGAGCTATCAAGAAAGCTGCTCGATCAGCTTTTCGGTGCGCTGGTTGCTGAGAACATAAATGCTGCGCAACAGGCGGAGTTCGCGCGACGACAACAACATTCCGCGCGCACCGGGAAGAAGCCGCGCGGCACGCGGTTTGATCGCATCTTTTGCGCTCCGCGGCAGCCGGCCTACAATTGGAAACAGTTTCAGCAGCCTAGCGATTTGAGCATGCGATTCGTTTTCACGTCGAGCCGGCAACTGTTGCTCCGCAATTCCTATGAACGCGCAAAGCCGCGCGGCAAACCGGTTTGGTGCGTTGACGAGATCGTCATAGTGCAGGACGCAAATCCGATTGCTACCGAAAATGTCGAGATAAGCAGTGATGGTCCTATCGAAATGCCCAGCTTGCAGGAGCACAGTACCATAGGGGGTCGCGCAATAGTCGGCGAATGAGCGCTGGGCGGCGGGAAGTTCATTGATCGAATATTTATAGATCGAATTAAGCCAATCGGTCTGTTCGCGTAAAACGATCAGAACCTTGGCTTGCGGATGAGCCCGGTGCAGACGCCCCGCCGCTTCGTCGGGATCGACCAGAATTTCATTTTTCACCACATCCCAAGCACCCGGAATATACTTGTATCGGTGCCATTTGAAGAGATCGCCGATCACACAGAGTGATTCAGCAAAACCCTCATCCCTACTTACGTGAACTTTGTCATTGCACGGTTTCGCCGCAACTAAGAAGGACGTGCAATTTGACTGAAGTAACAGGGGCACGATTCCATGATGGTCGATCGTTACCTCCGGATGGTTTTCCAAAAATTTACCGAGGAAAACCGATGCAGCTTTCGGATAGCCGATATAGACGACGTCCGCGTTCCTAACAGTAGGAGTGAGTACAGTGTCATTCATCACTGCGGCCGCAATTGCGGGGGGTTACTTTGCTTACTCGCCACGAGTGACGCCTCTCCGGGCAGGTGGTCAGTCATTTGTCGTGAGTATTGGTGTATTGGAGCAATTCTTTGGGCACCGGTGGCTGCCGGTTAAGCCACTTTTTAATTCGAAGACTGGAATAACCCCCCAGCTCCCACGAAATCCTTTCGCGGAGACCACGCAATCGTGCGCCACGCGTTTGAAACTGGCGCTGCGAATTAGCGAGGCTCAGGCCTTGGCGCGCCAGCTGCTGTGTGGCACGCCAGCTCCATTTTCCCTTTGTGACGATCTGGTCTTGATGAAGAATAGGTTCCCACACTGCGTAATGAGGTTCATTGGTGACGATATGTTCGAACTCCCAAATTGTTCCCGGTTGGCGCAGTAGCGATCGCAGGTAGCTGCGTTTCCAGATGGCCAACCCGACCGATGAATAATACGGCTCGGAAAATGACAGCCGACGTAACGGGTGATTGTCCAGTTTGCGCCTGAAATATTCGATGATTTGGCCGGGTAGATTCCGGCTCACGGGATCCAGCCTAACGTAGGATAAATCTTCGCGGACCATTAGATCAGCAATTGCATTCAACTTTTTCCCATCGACTGGCGATAGGAACAAAGCGTCTTCATCAATGCGCAGCACATATTCGATGTGGCCCGGCAGAGCGTCGAGATAATCACCGACCTCACCACGCCACTCGGACGGTGCTTGTGCCGCGATTGCTTTGAACCCGTACATGTCGAAATGCTGGCTGGTGAAGCCCACATAGCGCGGCCAATCGCAATCATGCCAAATCGTTTCTGCGTTCTGGAATACAATTTCGAAGATATCGCGCCCACGATCAGAGCTCGAAACCAATATGCAAAAGCGGTCTGCGATGCCGCGTGCTTGTTCTTTCTGCGAGTGCGCCGCGAAATCCAGCTGATGCAGTGCCATTTATTTAAGCCTCACTTCACCATATTTTTTTCGGACTGATCGCCAAGAGCTTGCAAATTATAGATTGCGTCAGTTCCATTGCGCCTTTAGTTTCAAATAGACCCCTA
>JBEDUS010000388.1:0-3666 GCA_040414975.1 Candidatus Udaeobacter sp. | reverse complement strand
TGCCTTTACCTTTGGAGGCAACATGAAGGCCTCTCGCTTCTCTCTTTTATCGAATCGCAGCTGTTTTTCTGCTGTTTGTTGCTGTCGGACATACACTTGGTTTTCGGCAGCCCGATCCCTTATGGGGAATTGATGCACTTCTTGACTCAATGCGGTCAATTTGCTTTGACGTGCAGGGGTTCAGCCGGACATATTGGTCCTGCCCCAGCAGGTCACAGCCTCACATCATTCGTATCTCAACACAACTATAGGGTCGACGCGCATTGCCCGGCGAGCCGGGACGGCGCAGGCCGCAAGCGCAATACTGCCCAGTAAGGCCATGACGCCTGCTATCACAAGGGGATCGTACGGTTGGACACCGTATATTTCGCTGGCCAAAGCTCTCTGCATGGATGTCGCGCCGGCAATCCCTAAAACCAACCCTATGGCAACGAGCTTGAACCCCTCCCGCAAAACCAGCCGCAGAATGCCGGCTCGCGTGCTGCCGAGCGCGACGCGAATGCCGATCTCGCGAGTGCGCTGAGCGACCAGATACGCCAGCACGCCATATATACCGAGCGAGGCTAGAAACAAGGCGACTCCGCCAAAGAGGTTGGCCAGGAGCATGGAAGTCCGGCGCGAGGACAAGGAAAGATCAATTCGCTCTGACATGGAATGGACGTCGAAAATCGCTAAGTCCGGATCGAGTCGCGCGATTTCGATGCGAAGCGCGCGGACAACGGAAGCAGGATCGCCAGAAGTTTTGAGCGCAAAGGTAAAATTATTGACGGGCTGCTGCGCGTTCGACAAATAGTACGCTCCGACAGTTGCGCCGGAATCATCGAGGTTTTCGTAGCGAAGCGTACGCGCTACACCGACAACGGTAAACCAGACTGTATTCTGGTCAATTTTCAATAGGTTTTTGGAGTCGTCGCCGGGAAAATACATTCGCCGACCGATCGGGTCTCCATTCGGCCAAAAATGCCGCGCAAGGCGCTCGTCAACGATAATGACGCGGGGAGTAGTTTCGTTGTCGCGATCGTCAAAAGCGCGGCCCCGAACCATCGAAATGCCCAGTGCTTCGAAGTAGCCGGGAGTCACAGAAATGTTCAAAGGGGAAATAAGGGACTCACCCGGCTTCATTTGATAGCCTTCCGCAAGAATCACGCTGTCATTGTGATTGCTGCCAAGGGGAATCGCCTCCGTGGCGCCCGCGAAGGAAACTCCAGGGATGACGCGAATGGCGGGGAGCGCACGATTCATGAAGTCGCGCGAAGCCTCAGGCTTGGAATATCTCGGACGCGGCAAGGCGATCGATGCGGAAATCACGCCGTTCGGATTAAATCCAGGGTCGACATGCAATAACAGTCGAAAGCTCGCGAGAAACAATCCCGCGCCCATGAGCAGCGCGACGGCAAACGCAATTTGCGCGGTGACCAGCGATTGACGCACGCGGCGCGATTTTTTTCCGCTCGTGCCTGTGCGGGATTCCTCATGCAGCGCGTCATTAATGTCAATTCTGGTGATGGCGGCTAGGGGAAACAGTCCGACAAAGAGTCCGGCACCGAGCGAGAGCCCCAGTGCAACGAGAACGACGGTGCTATCCACTTGCACCTCAGCGGCGCGCGGGAAATGCTTCAGCCCGACTGCATTCAGAGCCCGCAACGCGCCTGCGCCTGTAGCGATGCCGCCCAGACCTCCAAGCAAAGCGAGCCATAAGCTTTCCAGAATCAATTGGCGCACGACTTGCGCGCGTCCTGCGCCCAAGGCCATACGCGTGGCGATCTCCTTCCGCCGGATGGCGAGCCGAGCCAGCCCAAGGTTGGCGATGTTAAGTCCCCCGATCAGCAAGACCAGGAATGCCCCTCCCCATAGCAGATACAGAGTGCCCTTGACGCCGGCAGTCAGCATGTCCTGGAGAGGCCTGACCTTGGTGTTGAAGCCGGCATTGATCAGAAGTTCCTTCATCTCTGGAAAGCGCTCGAGGTTTTCGTTGTTCAAGGCGTTGACCTGCGCCTGAGCCTGCTGCAGTGTGGCGCCGCGCTTCAAGCGTCCGATGTGGTACCAGTTGTTATTGTGATGCACGGTCTTCTCTTCGGCTGTGAACGCGAGCGGCATCCACAGGCGAACGTCGGGGTCAATAAAATTGAAATTAGGAGGCATTACGCCGACGATGGTGAAGGGCCGGCCGCTGATGCGCAGCGTGTGGCCGAGAACCGATTGGTCTCCGGCGTACAACTGCTCCCAAAGCCCGTAGCTGAGCATCACCTCTTGATCGCGGCCGATTTCACCTTCTTCTTCTGTGAAGGGCCGTCCGATCGCAGGAGAGACGCGCAGCAGTCTGAACCACGAGGGCGTCACCAGCATCCCGTGAATCTGTTGCGGCGAACCATTCAGCTCAACGGTTTGATTGCGGTCGCGGAAAAGAGCTTGGCTTTCAAAGGCGGGCATTTCTCGAAGCCGGTCGAAATAATCCCCAGAGGCGCTGTTGTTTCCGCCGGTGACTCCGGCATTGGGGTAATCATTGGACATGATCAGGATGGAATTGGCGTCCACCACTGGTAAAGGACGCAAAATGACGGAGTTGACGATCGCAAAGAGGACGACGTTCGCGGCGATGCAAACCGAAAAGGTAAGTAGTACCGTTGCGACAAAGCCCTTGTCGCGCCATAAGGAACGGAATCCATATTTCAGGTCGAGGAGAAAGGCATCCATAATTTGGGATCCCTCCGAGAAAATGTCCGGCAAGCCTCAAGACGGACTCGTGGCTAGAAGTCGGTACGCAGAGACGAGGGATAAAGTTCCAAGTCGATGCCCGCTACCCGTTAAGCCAGGGCGCAAGTCCGCACGCTTGAAGGCGCACGGATGCCGGAGAATTGCTCACGAAGGTCTCTGAGCGCCGACCCTTGCCTCACCCCTTTTGCTCCTTACCCCAGACGTTTGGCAATGCCCAGGCGTTGTATGCTAAGAAGCGCCCATGGGCTCTCCGTTCGGCAACATCGAAGTGCGCGGTGCGCGCGCGAACAATCTCAAGAACATTTCGCTCGACATTCCCCGTCGGCAGATCACCGTGTTCACCGGCGTCTCGGGCAGCGGGAAGAGCTCGCTGGTCTTCGATACGATCGCGGCGGAATCGCAGCGGCTCATCAACGAGACCTTCTCGACGTTCGTCCAATTGTTTCTGCCGCGCTACGGCCAGCCGGACGCGGACGCGCTGCACAATCTCTCGACGGCGATCATCGTCGACCAGCAGCCGCTCGGCGGAAATCCGCACTCCACGCTCGGCACGGCCACCGACGTGTACACGATGTTCCGTGTACTTTTTGCGCGCATTGGCTCACCGAAAGTGCCGCACGGCCTCGCGCTCTCGTTCAACGATCCGCGTGGCATGTGTCCCGAATGCGAAGGCCTCGCGCGCGTGTCGAAGATCGACGTGGATGCGCTCGTCGACAAGAGCAAGTCGCTCGCCGAAGGTCCAATCCGCTTTCCTACCTTCCACGTCGACGGCTATCACTGGGCGATCTTCGCGAATTCGGGCTTCTTCGACGTGAAAAAAAAGCTGCGCGATTACACCAAATCCGAATGGGACAAGTTTCTCTACCTCGACGATCCCAAGTTGAAGGTGAAATCGCTGGGCAAGATGAAGAGTTCGTACGAAGGTCTGGTCGTCAAATTCAAACGCCTGTA
>JBEDUS010000387.1:0-3737 GCA_040414975.1 Candidatus Udaeobacter sp. | reverse complement strand
TAGCCTGGATGTGATTGTTCACAAACTACTAAAGGAGAGGTGCGGGAACATGCATCTAACGAGAAACAGATAAGCCACGGGAGGGTGTGGTGGCAAGGTTGCTCGCGTTCACGCGATCATGGGCCGTCGGCTTCATCGATTGGTTAGATTGTCGTGCGCTTCTCGCTGATGAGTTCATTATCAACTTTACACTCGCAGTATATGACCCTGCCCCGCAGACCGGACATCAGACGAATTGTTTGGCGAAGTTGACGCTCTAAACTTCGAAATCCTTCGAAAACTCTCTGTTTTACAATTCACGCCGCGCACCCGTGTTGAAGAAGAGCAGTCCAAGACCGACCCAAAGCCAGATAAAACCGTAAGTCCACCAAAGCGCCACAAGGGTCACGCCGGAGAAAAGAGGAAAAATTAGACCGGCTCCAACGGCGTTGACTGAGGCGTGAAATAACATTGTCAGCAAGACGCTTCCTTTGGCTCCGTTGAAAACCCAGGTCAGCATGCACGTTCCGCCGACAACGGAAAGGACAAACGGAGCAACAATCGGCCACGGAAATTCATTTCCAAACAGCGGCAAATGCCAAAGCGCCCAGACCGGAGCGAGAATCAAGCTTGCGATCAGAGGTGTGTGTTTTTTCTGCAACTGCGGCAGCGCGAATCCGCGCCATCCGGCTTCCTCGCCGAGCCCGACAAACAGGAGAATGAAAAGAAAACGCTCCGGCAGTTCGCGCAGTTTAAAGGATGAGAAAGCTGAGACCTGCGGAGTGTGGACAAAGCAAAACAGAATTCCGACGGAAATGAGGCAAATCACAATTGGAGTTATCAAAGCGACCACGTACCATCGTATTCCAACGCGCCAGCGTACCAACCGACCAAAGAATTCGCGTAAACCCGGCTTTCCCGAAACGATCGCGCTCATGATAATTCCCGCCATCAAAGGGCCAAGCGGATTTGGTCCGCTGGTTCGACCGCGTGCCAACGCGATGATCCACGGATACCAGGACAGCACAAAAGCTATCACGAAAAAGGCGATCAGACAGTGCTGCTTTAGAAAAGCTCTCACATTCCACTGAGGTAATCCGGGAACGGTTGCGCTTGTACCCAAAACCTCGTTCCTTGACAAGCGAAGTGAACTGCCGCTGCGTAAGCAGCGTCTTCGTGCTCCTTAATCTCCGTGCCGGCCTCATCGTAAACGCGGATGACAGCACGGTGTGACCGGCTGTAGAATTGCGCCTAGCCGACTGCGTTGCTGACCGCGTTTGGCCCGAATCAATAATCCAACACCGTTGAAATGGGCGTGCACGAGAGGCGGCTGCAGCGCCTTGGCTAGTCGCTGTGTCACTACTGAACCGGCTTCCTCTTAATCTGGCCTAGGGTTGGTTATCTCACCGTCAGGGTAGTTTTCATGCCTCGGGCGGTATGAAAATCCACCGGACAGATAACTGCGTAGATCCCCGGCTTTAGATTCATCTGCAACGTTTGCGTCTCGCCCGGCTTCGGGTTCGTCGACAATTTTTGGTCGATACCTTCACCTTTAATTTCGAAGTTATGGACTTTTCTGCCGGCATTCTTGATGACGAAGAAAGTTTTGCCGGCTTTCGCAGTCGCGGGCATGTTGAAATGATATTCAGTCATAATGACGTTGATTTTTTGACCTTGTTGGGCCCAAGGGACCCCGGTTGAGGTCGCGGCTGCGAGAAAAAGCGAAATGAATGTCTTCATGGCGCTAAAGAATCGCAGCCGACTCTTCTCGCGCGTCTACCGGAAAACGACGCAGGATTACAGCAAGCGAGGCCAGCTAACAAAATGGTTCTCACGCATTGCTGGTTTTGCGACCCGGCGGCAATCGCGTCAAGCCTTATCAGCACCCTTTGAAATCGCCTTTGTGCTCGGTGCTTCTTCATCACGTTGCCAGCCGCATTGTAAGCGCGAATCACTGCATCATATGCGCGGCTGCGGTGCTTGGCGTGGTCGATTGCATCCGAAAACTTGCGCGTGACCCCTGAGGCAATTCCAGCCGCCAATTTTGTAAGAGCGAGGCTGCGGTGGCCGCGCCGTCGCGCTACGCAGGGGTAGGTCGGCTTTGCGGATTAGGGGTTGGAGAAACAATCCTTTTTTCGGGCCGCTTCTCGCGCGCATAGGCGATTGTAGCGAAAGACCCCGCCTTATTGTGAGCCCGACCGCACCGGCGTGGCCAGGGCGCACAAAGGCGTCGCTATAAAACGGATTGCAAAAGTGATTGCGTCATGGAATCCGATTCGACTTTTTGGAGGCGCTCTCTGATGTCCCGATCAAATGATGATCGGTCGAAGCCCGGTTGATTCTTTAAAGCTTCGACGATGTGGATTATACCCAGTAGGAGTTGCCCTACCGGTTCTGCGACGACCCATCCAACTTTCATTAACTCGTCTTTATCCATACGAGCAGAATAATCACAGCGAAGCAGCCATTTGTCATGCGAGCGGTTTGCGTGCTAGGCGAGTCTCGCATCCCAGCGGTTTACCGCTCTTTGAAATCGCCCTTGTGCCTGTGTACTTCGATCATTTTGCCAGCCGCATCGTAAACGCTGATCACAGCATCATGTGCGCGGCTCAAAAACTTTGCGCAGCCGATTACGTTTGCTATCGACGCACGGAGCAAAAATGAGATGGTTACTCGCACGCGATGGCACGTCGCGTTCGAAATATGTCCGTTGAGGTCAAAGAAGAGATCAAGCTGGAGATCGCGCATGTATTGTTCATCGACATCGTTGGCTACTCGAAACTTTTGATTAACGAGCAGCGCGAGCGATTACGAGCGCTCAATGAAATCGTAAGAACCACTGCTCAATTCCGTGCGTCGGATGCGAACGGCATGCTGGTCCGGATTCCTACAGGGGACGGAATGGCCCTGATTTTTCGCGACACTGTGGAGTCGCCTATACGATGTGCGGTTGAAATCAGTCAGGCACTCAAAACTCATCCTGAGATTCATTTGCGGATGGGGGTCCACAGCGGACCGGTGAGCGAAGTCACGGATGTTAACGAACGAACGAATATCGCTGGAGCCGGAATTGACATCGCCCAGCGAGTCATGGATTACGGCGACGCAGGACACATCCTGTTGTCAAAACATGTAGCGGATGACCTCACGCCATTTCCGCGCTGGAACCGATATCTGCACGACCTGGGTGAGTGTGAGGTGAAACACAGCGGCAAAGTTTCTCTGGCTAACTTTTATACCGAAGAACTCGGCAATCCGCAATTGCCCAAGAAGCTCAGACGAGCACACCAAGAACAAGCTAGAAGGGCAATTGCCGTGCTGCCTTTCGACAATCAGAATCGTGATTCGGACACCGATTACCTCTCTGACGGTATTCCTGAAAGCATCATCCACAGCCTTTCGCAACTGCCGCAGCTGCGAGTGATGGCGCGCAGTACGGTCTTTAGCTACAAAGGCAAAGATGTCGATCCGCGGAAAGTCGGCAACGACCTTGGAGTGGGTGCAGTGCTGATCGGCAGACTAATCCAGCAAGGCGACAATCTGGCAGTCAGAACTGAGTTGGTAGACGTCGCGGATGGAACGGAGATCTGGGGACAGCAGTACAATCGCAAACTCGCCGACGTGTTCGCGGTCCAGGAAGAGATCGCGAAAGAGATTTCCGAGAAGCTGCGCTTGAAGCTGAGCGGTGCCGAGCGACAGCAGTTGGCAAAGCGACCCACAGAGAACATCAAAGCATTCCAGTATTACATGCAGGGACG
>JBEDUS010000386.1:0-6039 GCA_040414975.1 Candidatus Udaeobacter sp. | reverse complement strand
ATGGTAAGCGCCGGTATTAACTTTGGCAGCGCGCAGCGAACTCGCGTTGATCTTGCAGAAGCGCTGCAAGAGCTTAAACGCGAGCGAAACGCTGTTATCCTTGCGCATAACTACCAAGTGTCTGAGTTACAGGACGTCGCTGACTTCGTCGGCGACTCGTTAGGTTTGAGTTATCAAGCGGCGAAAACAGACGCCGACGTGATCTTGTTTTGCGGTGTCCATTTCATGGCCGAGACCGCCAAGATCATTAATCCAACGAAGCGTGTGATCTTGCCAGATCTCGATGCCGGCTGTTCGCTTTCCCAGTCCTGCCCGCCTGAAAAACTCGCGGCGTTTTTAAAGAAGCACGCCGATAAGAACTATTACGTCATCGCCTACATCAATTGCGGCGCTGGCGTGAAGGCGTTAGCCGACGTGATCTGCACCAGCGGCAATGCCGATAAGATTGTGCGCACTGCTCCAGCTGATCGGAATATTCTCTTTGTTCCCGACCAAAATCTCGGCGCCTGGGTGATGGAACGGACGAGACGTAAAATGGATTTGTGGCAGGGCAACTGTTATGTGCACGTAGAGTTCACTGCGCGCAGCATTAATAGGATTCGCGAACGATATCCCGATGCACCTGTCGTGGCGCATCCGGAATGCACCTACGCCGTGCGTATGCTGGCCGATGAAGTTTGTTCCACCGAAAAGATGGTGACTTTTTGCAGAGAATCGCGTGCGCACGAGATCATTGTCGTGACTGAGGCTGGTCTGTTGCACCGCCTGCAAAAAGAAATCCCTAACAAAACTTTCATTCCCGGTCCGACTGATAACTGCTTCTGCGGCGAATGTCGGTTCATGAAAATGAACACGCTCGAAAAAGCGTACGACGCACTCCTGAACATGGAACCGGAAATCAATTTGTCAGAGCCGTTGCGGAAACGCGCAGAGCTACCGATTCGGCGGATGCTTGAATTAAGCAGATAGCTTGGAGCGCGCGACGACGGGTCTGGGAAAGCGGGGTTAGCGGTCTCGCTGTTGCATGCCTGCCGTGGGTAAGCAAAGGCGCGGCGAGCTTGACCTGCGAGCATAAAGATCAAGCGCCACAAATTCAAAAGGTAACTCACCGGCTTGAATATCGACCAAAGCTGAGGTGCGAATCCTTGCGAACAATTAGTAGGCTGTACCCGTGGCTACTGACCCGGCCGCGGTCAACGCCCGCGGCTACAACCAGAATTTCTGTCCGTGACATTCGCGTGATCCGCAGTTTGTTCTGCGAAGCATGACTGACGAATTCATCGAAGCACGAATCGATCGACTGCAAGCCGTCGGCATTATCGATCTGCATTTTGATTTGCCGATGGATTTGTATGAGAAGCGCGGGCGCAAAAATGTCCTCGCGACCGAGTTTTTACCCGAACTCAGCGCTGGCAACATCGGCGTTGCGGGTGTTGCGATTTACATCGAGGACCGATATATGCCACACGCCGAACTGCGTGTGGCACTCGGTCAAATCGCGCGGCTATATGTTGAGACGCAGGTGTGCCAGCAGTTCGCGATTTGCCGAAGCTTTGGTGAAATTCAGAAGGCACGGGCAACAAACAAAATCGCGCTGCTTATCACAATGGAAGGAGTGGAGCCGCTCGGAACAGACTTGAATCTTCTCCGCGTTTTCTACGAACTTGGTGTGCGTTCAATCGGTCTAACTCACGCGCGAAGCAACGCGGCGGGACACGGTGGGATCTTCGCTTCCAGCGGTTCGTCGCGAGAGGGTCTCACCGAATTTGGCCGCGATCTGGTGCGAGAATGCGAGGCACTCGGCGTGATTATCGATCTCGCTCACATAAATCCAGCTGGTTTCAACGACGTTTTGTCTATCACGACAAAGCCACTAATTGTTTCGCACACCAACGTGCGGCGCTATTACGATATCGAGCGCAACATTAGCGATGATCAGATCAAAATGATCGGCCGACGGCGCGGTGTGATTGGCGTTAACTCCGTCCTGGTGAGTTCAAAAGAAGAGGAAAGCACTCTCAATCATTACGTCGATCATATTGAGCACATAGCCGATTTGATTGGCATTGATGGAGTAGCTATTGGATTTGATTTCTTCGAGTTCATCTATAGCCAGTGGCCAGAGTCGGCGAAAAAAAAGCTGTCCGAAAAATTGACGACCCCGCACTTCATTCCCGATCTCAGGAACCATTCCCACACGCGCAATCTAACTCGCAAATTGATTGAGCGCGGTTTCAACGACGAGCAGATCGAAAAAATCCTGTGTGGGAACTGGTTGCGGATTTTCAAAGAGTGGCTGTAGCCACAGCTGTTACTTCTGTCGCGCACAAGCCGACGCGTAATTCGCATCTGACGAATTTCGCTTGTCATGCGAACAAGGTTTAGTCACCCTCGCAAATTTGTTAGGCGGTTCTCCAGGCGATTCAAATCAGCGCGATCGTTAACAAACGTGAAACTTAACAACACCTACAAACAAACTAACAGAGGAATGAGGCTATGATACGACGAGCACAGCTAGGCTTAGCCATTATGATTGTAGGTTTGGTTCTGTTACTAGAGGGAAGTTCAGTTCTAGTCACAACAGCGACAGCCAAGCCGCAAGATAACGCACGGGTCAGGCAGTAGCTCGGGAGTCAACCCGCGACGCGCCACCGGACACGACGCCCTACTGGCGACCGGCAATTCCTGAGGATTCCGCACCAAAAGGCATAAGCGCACTTCCTCTTGTTCCCGGCGTTTTCATCGTGGACGTCGTCCTAAACAACAGCGATCCGAACCTGACGAACACGGATAGGTTTAACGACGGCGAGACATCTATAACGGTGAATCCGGCAAACCCAGACGAAATTGTGATCACGGCATTTTCTGGGAGCTGGGGGACACATGCACCACTATGGGAGTCCACCGACGGAGGGAATCTCTGGACCAAGAGATTTACGATTCCTGCGCCGCCCGGTAGATCCACGTTTGACTGTCCTTGTGACCAGACCGTCGACTACGCAATGGCTAACCAAATGTCCGGGACGTTTCTTATCGACAACGCTAGCAACACGATCAGCAACGTCTTTACTGGTATAACCACTAATCCAGCCAGTCCACCGGCATGGAACTGGCTGGTTATTGGTGGCGTTACGCAAACAACAAATTTCAACAATTCACCGCCACCCGCATTTGTAGATCAACCGTGGCTGCTGGTAAATGAGGACCCACTGATTCCTACCCAGGAGAATGTCTACTCCGCCTACGACGACTTTACTAACGGCAACGATTGTATAGGGGACGACTGCAACACAAGAGTATCAGTCTCTTATGGTGTAAACCCGCCTAATTTTACGGTTGATAACCAGTCCGGAACGGCCACTGGCAGCATCAACCCAGGTCATCGGCTCGCCATCGACCCGCGAAACGGCTTCGTCTATAGCTTGTTTCAGCGGAATATCGCTCCAGGAAAAGGGGGATCAAAAAATATCGATTACATGCTTAACCGCTCCACGGATGGCGGAGCCACGTGGACTCTCAATAGGATGGCCGGCGGCATCATTGTCGCCAACGGTGATAGCACGCAGCCAACTCCCAAGTTCGGTACTGTTAACGCTCTTCTTGGCGGGGTGGACCACGCGGCGGTGGATCCAAACAACGGCGATGTCTACTACGTCTACGGTAATCGAGGCGCCGGCACCGGTAACAACCGCCTCGCGATCCGCAGGATTCAGGACAACGGAGCCGGTGGTGTGACTGTGGGACCAGAGCACTTCGTGACCGGTCAAGTAGACGCCGCCATTCCAGCAGTCGCAGTAACCAGTGATGGGACAGTGGGCGTTTTCTTTTACACCTTCGACGGCACCTCGCCAGATAACCTCCCGATCTTCTCAGCTCATCTCGCGCAGAGCAGAGATCAGGGTGTTACTTTTAGCCGTCAGGTGCTATTGACGTTCCTGTCTTCCGCTGCTGACAACGGTAACTCCAGACAGCGGGTCCTCGGAGACTATATGCAGATGAAGGCAGTAGATGGTTGTTTTTATGGAGCTTTCACGGCAAATGGCGTCCCCTTTGGTCGGCCTTTTGCCAACCACGACCCTATTTTCTTTAGGGCCTGCGCCGGACCAAGACCTACGCCGACTCCAAGACCTCCTCCAACGCCAGCGCCACATCCCATCCCACCACACTAAAAGGTAGTTCGATAAATGAACCTTGGAATGTAAAAAGCCTCTTCTTCCGAGGCAGGAGGACCAACCGCTTATCGACCGCCTGACCGAAGAAACGCCTGCTGGGAAACTGGCTTCGAATTTTCAAGGACGTGCATAACCCGCGATTTATCGGAGGTTGGAACGGAAATCGTATAAGTGATCAATGCACAAACCACAACCATCCCGATCATGGCGATGATAAATATGCCGTCCGCGATCTTTTCAAGGTGATGCATTCGGCGCAGCCCTCGGGACCGTAGCGCCCAGTAGGAAAGCAGAGAAGAAATCAGAAACAGCAGCGCGTCGCCAGCTAGAAAATCATCTGCCAGGGTTTCTTCGCTTCCAAGTGTGATGATAACACGAATCAATCCAATAACCGTCAGCCAAACGTCGACCATCGCGGAAGAGATGTGAAAATATGGATGCAGATGTCGTGCTCAAGATGGCTGTTTTCACCATGCTGTGGCTGCGTTTCTCCTTTTCATGCAGTCATTATTTAGACTGGTCGCGAAAGCGACTGTTCAGAGAATTGCGCCGCTGATAGAAGAATTGAAACGTGCACTAACTGCATTTGAAATTCATTAACCTGACGCGTCGCACCGAGATTGGTGCGAATTCATATTTTCTCGAGATCGGCCAGCATCGCGTGGTGCTCGACTGCGGGATGCATCCCAAGGATACCGGTGAAGGCGCACTGCCGAATTTCAAACTGATCGCAGGCCACCCGATAGAGGCGATCCTGATCTCGCACGCCCATCAAGATCATATCGGCACATTGCCCGTACTAATGCGACGGTTTCCGTCTGCGCGCATTTTCATGACGGAAGCAACGGCCGATATCGGCAATGTGCTGTTGCATAATTCCGTTAATGTGATGACTCGGCAACGCGAGGAGATCGGCCGCGCGGTCGCGGGGTTGTATCCACTTTTCACACATCGGGAAGTCGATCGCGGATCGGAACGCTGGCGCTGGTGTCCATTGCGCCAGCGCATATCCATTGCCGGCGAGCGGGCGCCTCAACGCGAAAAAGATGCCCTGACATTCGAGTTTTTCGAGGCAGGACACGTTTTGGGCTCGACCGGAATCTTGCTGCGTGCAGAGAGACAAACGGTCTTTTATACCGGAGACGTCAATTTCGATGATCAAACAATTATGGAAGCCGCGATTTTTCCAGAAGAGAACATCGACGTCTTAATCATGGAATGCACCCGAGGCGACCACGCGAAGCCTGCCGGCTGGACACGCGGCGGTGAAGAGCGACGCCTGGCAGAAGCGATTGCCGCTGCGTTTGAGCGCCGCTCGTGTGTGCTCATCCCGGTCTTCGCGCTTGGAAAAACCCAGGAGATCTTGGCGATGCTTTACAAGTTCCGTCGCGAAAGGCTCCTCGCTGACTTTCCAATCTACATTGGCGGCCTCAGCTCGAAGATGACTGATATCTACGATCGCCGCGCGCATATGACTCGCCGGCAATTGCCGCGCCTGCAATTAATGAGGGAAGCCGCCCCATTCATTTTGAACGACGAAACAGTGCGTGATGCGCCGCTACGCCCCGGCCGGGTTTACGTACTCTCCAGCGGAATGATGATACCAAAGACCCTGTCAAATGTTTTTGCGCGTCGACTAATCGAAAATCCGCAGCAATCGATTTTTTTTGTTGGCTACGCCAACCCGGAATCGCCCGCCGGTCTTTTGCGGGAGACGAGAACGAATGGCGAGATCGCCCTTGATCCCGACAAACCGGCCCAGCGCGTTCGCTGCAACATCGAACAGTTTCAGTTCAGTGCGCACTCGACGCGCGAGGCGTTGATTGATTACGCCAAAAGACTTTCGCCCAGCAAAATTGTTCTTGTG
>JBEDUS010000385.1:0-6224 GCA_040414975.1 Candidatus Udaeobacter sp. | reverse complement strand
CAACCGCAAAGACGTTGTCGAGTTTGCGGTCGTACTTCTCGGACCACGTCTGCGACTCGTTCTGAGCGTCGACTAACTGCACATTGATACGCACCTGATCGCCCGCCTTCTGCAAACTCCCCTCCAGAATGTGCGCTACCCCGAGCAGCTCGCCGATTTTACGCAGGTCGAGATCGTTGCCTTTGAATTGGAAAGCCGATCGGCGCGCGGCCACTTTCAATCCCGGAATCTGTGCGAGCGCATTGAGTATTTCCTCGGTAATGCCATCGCTGAAGTAGGCGGTGTTTTTATCGTCGCTCAGATTTTCGAATGGCAAAACCGCGATTGACTTATTGGATGGCTCGTTAGGCGATGCAGCGGCTGTCTTATTTCCAGCGGTATAGCGGCCGAGGAAAAATAAACCAATCGACACAAGGCCGCCGGCAACGACCACATAAATCCAAACGTGCTTTTTCGGAGCACGCTCGTCAGAAAGAGTGACATCCTCGGTGCGTTTAATTCCCTCCGGTGTCACTTCAAACATCCAGGCGAGGATCAACGCGATTGGCAGCCCGATTACTATGAGCAGGACAATTAAGCGAATGGCCCAGTTCGGAACATCGAACACCGGAAACACCTGCGCGATTCCTTGAGAAAGCGCCCAGCCGCCGACGATGTAGGCGATGGCAACTTTGTAGACGTTGCGCCGCTTCAACTCAGAGAAAAAGTTGCGATTGGTCATAAGATGCCGTTAGGCGCCAAGCGTATAGAAAACAACAGTGCCTCTGGAGTAATTCGAAAAACGTGCACGGGACGCAGCAGGTCTGTCTCGCAGAAGCTGATGCGCGAGATCACTTGCAAATCTGCGAACCTTGGCCAGACGAGTAAGAATCTCGTCCTGCACGCCTTCACAAAGGTAAGCGGTATCGGGATCGCGACTGAGACTGTCGAACGGCAGCACAGCAATACTTTTCGCGGGAATCGAGATCAAGTCGCCTGTTGCGCCCTGGCTTTTTGCGACCAGTTGCGGCCGGATTATCTGAAAAATCATCAAACCGGCGGATATGATGGCTACAACGACGGTTAGGCCGACAATTTTTCGACCGGTCTTCTTGGAAATCGACTTCTTTGGATCGATCTCCGATTCCAGCTTGATGCCATCCGGCGTGATCTCGAAGGCCCACGACAAAACGAGCGCTACCGGGAAACAGAGCACCAGCAGTGCGACAAAAACCTTCATCGCCCAGGACGGAGCATCGAAAGTCGGAAAAAGGATCGAGGCTGCCTGGATCAGTAGCCAGGAGACGACTGCGTACGCAACCGCAACCTTGTAAACGTTGCGACGCTTCAGCTCCCCGAAGAAACTCTCCGGATTCATTACCTGGCTTTTCCCATACGCAGAAATTCCAACCAAAGGCAAGGATTGTACCTTTTTTTGCGGTCAACGAAACCAACTTGAAAATCCGGAAGGCCCGATCAACCTCATAGGTTTCAAAAATCGAGGTCGCCATGGCACATCAATCTACAGAATCAAAACGTCTCCTCTCGCACAGAATCGCCGAGTGGGCTTGCGGACTGAAATACGAAGATCTTTCGCCGGAGGCCATCCAGGCCGCGAAATTGTTCTGGTTCGATTCCATCGGGTGCGCCTTGGGAGGGAGCCGGCAGGAAGACGCAAAGATTTTACTGAAGCATCACCGCGCAATGGGCGGCGATGGCAAAGCCACTGCATTTGTTTCCGGCTTCAAGACAAATCCGGTCGATGCAGCATTCATGAATGGTCACATGATTCGGGCCATGGATTACAACGACATCTACTGGAAAGCCGATCCATGTCATCCGAGCGATCTCATCGCAGCCCCCCTCGCGCTCTGTGAAAGCGAAGGGCTAAGCGGCAAAGACTTAATTCTCGCGACGATCATTGCCTACGAAATCGAAATGCGTCTTTGCGAAATCGGGCGTCCTGGCGTGCGCGAATACGGCTGGCATCATGCGACGCTGAGCGCCTTTGCTGCGCCGGTTGCGGCAGGTCGTGTTTTGAATCTCACGCCGGACCAAATGGTGTCGGCCATTGGGATTAGCGCGTCGCGCGCATTTTGCCCGGGGGCAGTTACTGCCGGCAAATTGACCAACATGAAAAACACCGTCGATCCGTGGGCGGGACGAATGGGAGCCGAGAGTGCGCTTCTTGCTCGAGAAGGATTTTCCGGTCCAGAGCACATCATTGATGGAAAGGAAGGCCTGTTCGCCGTGTTCAGTCACGTGCAATACAAGGGACAACCGGCAACGTTCGACAGCGAAGGATTGGTCAAGGATTTGCCCACATCACCGAAATCTCACTACCGCATCCTGGATTGCGGAATGAAGAGTTTTCCAATCGAAGCGCTAAGTCACGCGCCGCTCACAGCCATGATGAAGACCGTAAAAGATCACAAAATCAAAGCCGACGAAGTAAAGGAAATTAAAGTCGAGGTGATCGCGCGCGCCGCAGATATTCTTGGCGATCCGCACAAGTATCGGCCCACGTCAAAAGAAACGGCCGATCATTCGCTGCCCTATTGCATGGCAGTCGGACTCGTTGATGGAATCGTAACACCGCTCCAGTTCCGCGGAGAACGGGTGCGTGATCAGTCGCTGATTCCAATAATGGACAAGATAAAAGTTGTCCCGAATGAAGAGTTCGAAGCGCTTTTTCCCAAGTTCCAGCCGAGCCGCGTGACCATCACAACGAACGACGGCAAATCACATTCAACTCGCGTCGATGTGCCCAAAGGCGATCCGCGCGACCCAATGACCGAGGAAGAAATCGCAGTGAAATTCACCGCGCTGGGCGGCGATGTCATTGGCAAGGATCAATGCGAGAAATTGCGGCACTGCATCATGAACATCGACTGCGCGAAAAACGTCGATGAACTCTTGACGCTGACGATCTCGCACTAAGGAGCTCGCCTCCGCCAAAGCGGCGCGAGGACTCACCGCACTCCCAAAGGACTGCGTGCGAAATCCTCGCGAAGGCTGTTTCTGTTTCGCGAAGCTTTCGGAGTGCGAGGCGTCCCCGCATCGCTTTCGGATGGACCTAAACCGTTCCGCTCCCCTCGCCGGCGCCGAATTGAATTCCCTGCGCAAGCGGGAGCTCGCTTGAAAAATTGATCGTGTTTGTCTGGCGGCGCATGTAACTCTTCCAGCAATCGCTTCCACTCTCGCGGCCGCCGCCGGTATTCTTTTCACCACCGAAGGCGCCGCCGATTTCCGCGCCGCTGGTGCCAGTATTCACATTCGCAATGCCGCAATCGCTTCCGACCGCGCTCACGAATTTCTCCGCTTCGCGCACGTCGTTGGTAAAGATTGATGAGGTCAATCCCTGCGGCACACCGTTTTGGATGGCGATTGCTTCGTCGAAATCGCGATAAGTCATCAGGTAAAGCAACGGGCCAAATGTTTCGTGCTTCACGATGTCAAAATTCGGTTTGGCCATTGCAAGACACGGTTTCATGTAACAACCGCCAGGGACGGTGAGCCGCTCCCCGCCGTACAGGACTTCGCCGCCTTCGTCTTTCAGTCGCTGGATCGATTCCTGAACTAGATCGACAGCGCTTTTGTCGATGAGCGGTCCCATCACCGTCTTACCATCGAGGGGATTTCCAATTAGCAGACTCTTGTAAGCGGCAAGCAGTTTGCTGCGAACTTTCGATGTGACCGACTCATGCATGATCACTCGCCTGGTGGAAGTGCAACGTTGCCCGGCCGTGCCAACAGCGCCGAAAAAAATCGATTGTGTGGCCATGTCGATGTCAGCGCTTGGTGCAACAATGAGTGCATTGTTCCCGCCTAGCTCCATGATTGACCGGCCCAGGCGGCCATGAACTGTTTTCGCGACGTGCAAACCCATTGCCACCGATCCAGTAGCCGAAACCAATGGAATCCGGTGATCATCAGACAATTTTTGGCCGACCGTTTTGCGGTCGCCCATCAGCAAAGTAAAAATCGCAGGATCAGCGCCGGTCTCACGGCAAACGCGCTCGCAAATCTTTGTGACAGCGATCGCGGTGAGCGGTGTTTTTTCTGATGGTTTCCAAACCGTTGCGTCGCCACAGACTGCTCCGAGCGCAGCGTTCCACGACCAAACCGCGACCGGAAAATTAAATGCACTAATCACGGCAATGACACCCAGCGGATGCCATTGCTCCATGAGGCGATGACTCGGTCGTTCCGATTGAATGGTCAGACCATAAAGCATGCGCGACTGGCCGACCGCGAAGTCGCAGATATCGATCATTTCCTGCACTTCGCCTTCGCCTTCAGCGATGATTTTCCCCGTCTCGAGCGTGACCAACTGACCGAGCTCGTGTTTTAGTTCGCGCAGCGCGTTGCCCAGTCGGCGTACGGTGTCGCCACGCACAGGGCCAGGCGTGGTACGCCATTTCAAGAACGCTTCATACGCACGCGCGATCGCCTTGTTGTAATCGTCGTCGGTAGCGGAACGCACACTTGCCAGTCGCCGTCCGTCAATCGGCGAAATCTTATCGATTTTCGCGCCGCCGCCGCGCCATTCACCATCGAAGACGCCGTCGTTTACGTCAGTAATACCAAGTTTTTCTAACACGGGTTGCATCGCGAATGATTGTTGTTTCGTTGGGCTTCATTTTCGCTTCTGACAATATTTTCGCATGGCATCCATTGCCTCATCGATCGCCTCCGCTGTGATGTCGAGCGGCGGGCGGAACCGGATTGAATTCTCGCCTGACCGAAGCGTCAACACACCGAGATCGAAGAAGCCTTTCCAAAATTCCTCGCGTGTTTTTGCGTCCGGCAGATCGAAAGCTAAGAACAATCCCCGGCCGCGCGCGGCGGTGATCAGCGGCTCTTCCCGTTGCAGATCTCGAAGTTGATCGAGGAAGTATGCGCCTACTTTCCCCGCGTTCTCGACCAGGTTCTCCTTTTCGATAATGCGGAGAAAATGAGTCGAGCGCACCATATCGGTGAAATTCCCGCCCCAGGTGGAGTTCAGCCGGCTAGATAAGCGAAACGCATTGTCTTTCACTTCGTCGAGGCGCGGCCCGGCCATCACGCCGCACACCTGCGCTTTTTTTCCAAAGGCCATTAGGTCAGGCATCACGTTGAAATGTTCGCAGCACCAATTCCTTCCGGTCGCGCCCATGCCGCACTGCACCTCGTCAAAGATGAGGAGGATGTCATTTTCGTCGCAAATTTTTCGCAATTTCTGCAGCCATTCGCCGCGGAAATGATTGTCACCGCCCTCGCCCTGGATCGGCTCGATGATGATGGCGCAGATGTTGATACTGCGTTGCTTAATGAAATCGCGGATCTCGCGCTCGGCCTTCTGTTCGCGCGCTATCACATCGGCTTCGCGCTCCGAATCCGGTAGCGAAAAATCGATGTGCGGACACGAAACGCGCGGCCAATCAAATTTCGCGAACAAATCGGTCTTACGTGGATCCGTGTTTGTGAGGCTCATGGTGTAGCCGCTGCGTCCGTGAAATGCGCGTCGAAAGTGCAACACTTGCGTCCCGCGCTCACCATGGCCCGCCGCCATGTTCTTGCGCACTTTCCAATCCATCGCCGCCTTCAGACAATTCTCGACCGCCATCGCGCCGCCCTCGATAAAAAGATAGCGCTCCAAAGGCGGCAAACCGACTACGCGCTCGAATGTTTCTACAAATTCCGCGTAGCCCTGGGAGTAAACATCTGAGTTTGCGATTTTGACCTTCGCCGCGCGCAGCAGATCGCGCTGGACTTCCGGTTGATCAAAGTGTGGGTGATTAAATCCCACCGGCATCGAGCCAAAGAATCCGTAGAGGTCGATGAGCCGTTTGTTGGTGACCGCGTTGTGTAGGTAGGAACCCCGACTTTCGTCGAGATCGACAACGATCTTAAAACCGTCGAGCAAGACATGTTGCTCGATTTCTGCGAGGACTTTCGACGGTGATATTGGTTTCTGTTTTTCGCTCTTTGTGGTGCGGCTTCGAGATGAGGCCGCCTCCGTGAGCACGGGTGGCATACTCATTGTTGAGATTAGCCGTGACGAAATGCTTGGTCAACCGATGTAGGGGCGATTGACCTCAATCGCCGAGACGGTTGTTAGCCGCCTCGCTGTGTCGAGGCGCCAGAAAGAAACACGGCGACGCAGTCCGTGGAGTCATCGAGAGCCTCTCCGGTACGTTTTTCACGACGACTGAAGAGGCTCTCATATGAGTTACTTCATTGCGACGGCGTTCGCTTGATCG
>JBEDUS010000384.1:0-17108 GCA_040414975.1 Candidatus Udaeobacter sp. | reverse complement strand
CCGCATGGCCGGTATACGAATACGGCGAACAGGCCTACGACCGGGTGTTGTCCATGGCGGATGACGATGGGCGGGCATGGCTTACTGCGCACAGGGAACGTGCCGAAGACCTGATCTGGTTCTTTTACGCCTTGGCGATTTTAAGCGCGATAGCTCTGGTTGTACCCATCAAGTGGCCAAGATCATCGGTCTGGCTTGCGGTTTCGGTTTTGGTACTCGGCGCAATTTCGCTCGGGGTCGGCGGTTACATCGGGTACGCCGGAGGCCGGATACGGCATCGCGAATTTCGGAACGAGCCACCGCCGAAAGGATTGCCTCAAGCGACTCCTCACGCCGCCGCACCTGCTGTTCAACCCGCCAGTAGCGTTGCGCCCGCAGCGGCAAAGGTGACGATTCGATTGTTGAAATATTCTCCGGATACAATTCAGATCAAGACGGGCGAAACGGTGGAATGGACGAACAACGATCTGACCCCGCATACTGTGACATCTCAGGACGGCGGCGACCTCAATTCCGGTTCGATCGACGCCGGAGCCACCTGGCGCCACACGTTTTCTCAACCCGGCACGTTCCACTATTTCTGTACCTTTCACCAGGAGATGAAAGGTACTGTCATTGTGAAATAGGTTGCAACGTATTAAGCCCTGAGGCTCCGCAAGCGGAACGGGCTTCACAAGTTCGGAGATGTGGTTAGCATGGGCGCATGCATCGGCGAAAAATCTCTTTTCCGCTCTTACTTTTGCTCTTGGTTCCACTAAAGACCTTTGCCGCGTCGCCAATTCAGGAACGCGCAGATCGTTTTCTTGCACTGGCCAATGCTGGTTATCAGGCCTTGTATCGGGTGAACAGCGAGGCGCAATGGGTCGCCGTGACTGATGTAACACCCGAGCACGACGCTGCCGCTGAGGCCGCGGGCAAAGCCTATGCTGCCTTCAACGGGAATCCGGCAATCATCCGTGAAGCTCGCGAGTTGCTTACGCATGAGAAAGAGCTCAACGAACTGACAGTTCGGCAGTTGAAACAGCTTCTCCTGAATGCGGCGGAAGGTCCGATGACAAACCCCGAACTCGTGGCGAAGAGAGTCGCGGCAGAGACAAAGCAAGCGTCGATCCTCAACGGTTTCGAGTTCAAGCTCAATGGCCAGCCAATTACCGCAAATCAGATCGACGACAAATTGGAAAAAAGTGTCGACCTCAACGAACGCAAAGCGGTTTGGGAAGCATCGAAACAGTCTGGCCCGGCGTTGAAACCGAATTTGGTAACGCTGCGCGATCTGCGTAACGGCGTTGCCAAAGAGATGAAGTATCCCGATTACTTCTCGCTTGAGGTTGCTGCTTACGGAATGACCACCGACGAGATGCTTAAGATGTTGGAAGATTGGATGGCGACGTTGCGTCCCCTTTATTTGCAATTGCACACCTGGGCGAAATACAAGCTTGCTGAGAAATTTCATCAGCCGGTACCGAAGAAAATTCCAGCGCACTGGATCAATAATCGCTGGGGCCAGGAATGGCCCGGCCTAGTTGAAGCTGCGAACATCGACAAGTATTTCGAGGGCCGGAAGCCTGAATGGATTGTCAAAACGGCCGAACAATTCTACACCGGGCTCGGTTTCCCTCCGTTACCGGAAAGTTTTTGGGAGAAATCAGATTTGTATCCGGTCCCACCTAACGAGAAGCGAAAAAAGAACACGCACGCCTCGTGTTGGCATATCGATCTCCAGAATGATATCCGGTCGCTGCAAAGCATCGAGCCGAACGCGAGGTGGTTTTTCACCGCGCATCACGAGCTTGGCCATGGCCATTATTTCATGGCGTATTCACGCCCGGAAGTTCCGTATCTGCTGAGACTGGGCGCGGCACCGGGGTTCCACGAGGGCGTTGGCGAATTGATTGCCCTGGCTTCGAGTCAGGTGCCGTATCTGCAATCACGCGGCGTTTTGCCGCACGAGTTCAACGCGGACAAGACCGCGTTCCTGCTGGATGACGCGCTTTCGCGCTCGATCCCGTTCATTTATTTCTCCTGTGGCACGATGCCGCATTGGGAGGCAGACATTTACGCGCACAATCTTCCGCCCGATCAGTGGAACGCGCGCTGGTGGAAATACGTTTCTGATTTCCAAGGCATCGAACCGCCATCGCCCCGCGGCGAAGAGTTTTGCGATGCCGCCACCAAGACGCACATCAATGACAATCCGGCCTATTACTACAACTATGCGTTCGCGACTGTGTTCAAGTTTCAACTGCACGATTACATCGCACGCAAAATTCTCCATCAACCACCACAATTTTGTAATTACGCCGACAACAAAGAGGTCGGCACGTGGCTGAATAACATCCTAAAAAAGGGCGGAACTGAAGACTGGCGCAAAGTTTTGAAGGACGCCACCGGCGAAGACATTTCCACCCGTGCGATGATGGATTACTTCAAGCCGCTTATGACCTGGCTGGAAGAACAGAACAAAGGCCGCCAGATCGGATGGGACTAGGTGGCTCGCGTTGTCCTCAGCGCGATGTTCTTTCGATCAATAAATGACTTATCTATTTCGGCGATTGATTAGGAAGTGATTGGTTCATCTTCGCCTGGGCTTTCATTATCTCGGCCTCAATCGTCGGCATAATGTCTGCCATATAGGCGCCAAATTTTTGCATCGCCGACTTCCCGACGGGCGAACCATAAAAATCCGCCAATGCTTTCAACTCCTCGGTGGTAAAATGCTTTACCATCGAGTCTATCATCGCTTTGGTTAGTGTGGGGATGTCGAGTTGCGAAGTCATCACTTTCTTGAATTGATCGCGTTGGTCCGGTGGAAGATTTGCGGCCATTTTATCGGCCATGTCCTCGAATAACGCCTTTGGCGGAGTCGCCTGGAGGTAACGCTCGGCTTCGTGACGCCTGGTTTCCGGAGTGTCAGGCGCGCCTAGAGTAAGGGCACGCGAGATGAAAAGGATGAGGATAGTCAGGATGAAAGTTGATTTTTGCATGGCAATCGAGTGATAAACTTTCGCTTGCAATAGGGCGATCTTTTTCTAGCGGACATCGGACCTCTTTAGATTAGCAAGGCAGCGAGACCAAGAAAGACGAGCAAACAGCGGACATCAGTGAAAGTCGTTACGACGATGCTGGACGCTGTGGCCGGATCGGCGCCAAATTTCTTGAGAGCCAGTGGCACCATCGCACCGGCCACGCCACTCAGGCAGCAACTAATGGTGATAGCCAGGAACACCACAAAACTTAACATCAAAGCCAGCTGGCTTTTCACCATTGTTGCAAAGACAAACATCGCGATTCCGCCTGTTACGCCGGTCAAGGCTCCGTTTAATGTTCCAAGCAACATCTCCTTTCGCCGGATTTAATAGCTCCAGCATGTGAACAACAAACTCATCCGGGTACGGCTCCGGCATCTTGGCTGCCTCCTGCGGATCGTGTTCGACCAGCTTTGTAAGTAGCGTCCGTACTTCTGGTTCAATTTCCCGCATACCACCGGATTCAATTTCTTGGTCGTTCATGGAAACGAGTCTGGCAAGCCAGCGCGGGAGTGGCACCATTTAGAGGCCGAACGACCGCAATATTCTGCAGGATGCGACTTGGAAATCGCCGCCGGTCGTCGATCATAGACTGTGCGTGTTCTCGTTATTACAGGTGCAGGTATTTCGGCTGCAAGCGGGATTCCAACTTTTCGTGGCAAAGATGGCTACTGGCGTAATCTGGATCCAATAAAGTTGGCGACACCGGAAGCGTTTGAGCGCGATCCGGAATTAGTTTGGCAATGGTATCGCGAGCGGCGCCAGCGCATTCGCGATGCACAACCCAACGCGGCGCATGAAGCGATTGCCAAACTGGCACAACGTGCAGACGAATTTTTGCTCGTCACGCAGAACGTGGATGATCTGCACGAGCGCGCCGGTCTTGCGAGAGCGGAGATGGTGCAAATTCATGGAGACATTTTCGTTACCCAATGCTCATGCTGCAATTTTAGTCGAAAAAATGGCGAGCATCGTCACGAGCAGCAGCAGGGGCACAACGACGTCACCCCGAGATGCCCGAAATGCAATTCCCTTATGCGACCTGGCGTAGTTTGGTTCGGGGAGCCTTTACCTCTGCGTGAAACCGAACGCGTTGAGAAATATTTGCACCGCGATCGTTGCGGCGCCGTCATCGTAGCCGGAACGACAGCAACCTTTGGATACATCATTGATTGGGCGCTCCGTGCCAGCCGCGGCGGCGGCGAACTCATCGAAGTAAATCCCGAGGAAACGCCGCTCTCGCGATTTGCGACGCGATTAGTGCGGCAGCCAGCCGCGGTGGCGCTGCCGCGGGTGGTTGATTCTTTCATTCGAAATCCCTGACGTCATTTCTGCTGGGGGCGCACTCGCAGCCTGTGCGCGCCAGAAATGCGTTCCGCCTTATCTTGAAATCAAATCTACGCGCTGATCCAGCGCAGATAACGTTCCGCGCAGCTTCGTACCGCGTCTTTAGCGTTTGAAAGAACGTTTGCTTTCCACCACGCACCGTAAATCTGCTCAAAAGAGAAAGGTTCGATTGTTTCGACAATGCGATGAATCGCGGCTCGACCGAGCGGAATCAGGTTCGGATAACTGCGCATGAAACTGACATAGCGCCGATCTTGCACTACCTGGATGATGTCGCCCGTCAGCAAAGCGCCTTTTCCGGTTGAACCCGCTGGCCAATGTAACACCGTGCCGCCTTCGAAGTGTCCACCGCAATTGATTAGCGTGAGGTTATCCCAGAGCGGCAAAGTTGTTCCTTCCCAAAACTGAATTCGGGAACTCTTGCGCATCACCCACTCGCGATCTCGCGTGTGCAGAAAAATTTGCGCATCAAAACGCTCGGCCCATTCGACCATTGTTGTGTAGTAGTGCGGATGCGATATCGCGATCGCCCGAATTCCGCCGCGTCCGTTGACTTCCGCGATTGTTCTGTGGTCTAGCAAAGCAATGCAATCCCAGAGCAAATTTCCGCCCGACGATTGCAGAAACAGAGCGCGCTGCCCGATGGCAAATTCAGGTTCGGTGCCAATGCCGAGAAGTCGCGGTGCTTCTTCCTCGAATCGGTTTCGATGATGGGCTGCGAGACGTTTAATGGTGGTCCATTCCTGGCCGCGGTGTCGGACAAATTGCCGTGCATCCTCACAAATCGGACAGTGTAACGGCGGCTCGACCGTCTGGGAAAATTGCGTTCCGCATTGCACACAAATGAAATTTTCAGTCACGGATATTGTGAGCCTGTCATCTCGAGCCAAGTCGAGAGATGTCTAATCTCATGGAGCGGAGGATCTAAATATCCAGAGATTCCTCGATTCCGCCCGGAATGATAAAAAGCGCTAGGGACGCCTTATTGCTTTCGGTGAACCGACCCCGCACCGGTAATGTGTTTTTCAATCGTCGGATTGCCAGAATAGGTAACCTTTCCCGCGCCGGTAATGGCGACTTTCAGGGTCTCGGCCACCGCGATCTCCGCGTCCCCGGCGCCAGTCGTCGAGATTTCGGCGGTCTTGGTTTGGAGGTCGCCTGCTTTTAAGTCGCTTGCTCCGGTCATATCTGCAAGGAGCTCGTCGACGTTTCCGTCGAGTGAAACACGTGATGCGCCGCTAGCTTCAAACGCGAACTTGGGTCCAGTGAGCTGTTTTACAGTGAGTTTCACAGCACCTCTGATCCTGGCGCCTGCTCTTGTCGGGCTGGAGATAACGACCGTAATTCCATGTGTTGGCCAGATTTGGTCGTGCGTGCGCAGACGCAGCGTGTTGTCGGATACGTCACTCTTGACATAAGGAAGAAGATTCTCATCCGTGGTGATGCGGAGAGCAGGGGGCCCATTTTGCCATTCAATTGCGAATGCCCCGCCGGCGTCGATCTCGGTAAAGGCGCTAATCGCTCGTTCTTCGGTTTTGATTTGACCGTTGCCTCGAATTCCCACCCATCGGCATCCAACGGGCAGCCCAATGCACGCAGCCAAAAATACAAGGGTAATCTTCTTCATGGGACATATGATTTCTCTTGTTATGATGCAATGGAGCCTCGGTTGGATTCAAAAAGAATCACGCAGGCGCCAATCACTTTACAATCTTTAAATGCGCTGCATCCACGAAGACATTATCGAGAAAGAATTCAACGCGGTAATCGCCAATCGCCCAGCCAGCTTCCGGTCGCGCCAGTGTGAAAACTCCGCGAGCATTTGGGCCTTCAACGGTCGTTGAAGCTTCGTCTATCTTGTAATCTTGCGGAAAATCTTCGCCGATGTTCTCCGCGACCCATACCGCCTTCACCTTTCCGCCCTTCCGCAGGCGCTGTCCCTGCCAACGCACGTAAATCTGAGGTGTATCCGATGAAAACACCATGCTTGCTTTCCCGAATTGATCTTTCGCGAAACTTACGGACAGCCTTTTCGACGCCACGTCTGATTTCACTTCTGGTCGATTCTCGATTTTGGGCCGCTTAGCCAGTTCGAGGGAAATTCGCTCAAGGAGGTCGCCATCCGTGGCGCGCATCGTCGTAATGTCTTTGACAATTCCAACGCCGGGCGCGAACCAGCGATCGATGGTCATCCGACTGGGTGAACTTTGCTCTCCGCGAATATGGAATGCATGAAATTCGCCAGCCGGAACTTCGATATCTTCTTCTCCGGTCACATCGTACCACTGATGCACCTTTGAATCGCCGGCCTGACCATCGAAATTCCAAGTGGCGCCCCGCTTTAGTGGCGCGGCAACCATTGTCTGCGGCGGAGTAAACTTGATGAGTTCGCCGTCCAGATTAATTCGCGCCCAGCAGGTTATTCCGTGTTCATCAACCGTAACAAGGTCCGTATTGGTGATCGAGCCGGCGCGATGCATTTCGAACTTGAGAAGCCCTTTCCCGTCGACGTCCTCCGTTCCATCAAGTCGGTAGACTACGGCCAGCCGAACTTTTCCGTCAGCGGCTTGTTTCAAATTCGAAATGGTAAGGCCCTTTCCAACTTCTTCCGTCATGCTGTATCGCCACGTCGTCCCGGGATCAGTAGGGACAAGCGGAGCGGCCGATGCCGTTGTCAGCGATATGAGAAAGAATATGGGAGAGGCCGTTGCTCCCGCCGCTGTTAACGTCAGTCGAGCTCGGGTCGACCGTGCTCTACCGAAACCGGCGAATGGATTCAGCTTTGGCTCACCACGATGTCTGCGTAATCTGCGGTTCAACATGTCTTCGAAATATGGCACATCGATTTCGATCCTCGCGGTTTTTTATTTGGGCCTGATTCCGCTTGCCGCGGAAACGGCAAGATCCGACCGGCATATCGTGGTTGTAGTTTGGGATGGAATGCGCCCTGACTTTGTTACCGAGAAGAAAACTCCCACGCTTTGGAAGCTTGCTGGCGAAGGAGTCACTTTTAGAAATCATCATCCTGTCTATCCAAGCGCGACGGAAGTAAACGGTACTGCACTAGTTACCGGCGTTTTTCCTGGTAAGAGCAACGTGATAGCAAACTATGCTTACCGTCCGGAGATTCACCCGACGCGATCAATCAATGTCGAGAGTCCGACAGTTGTGAGCAGGGGAGATGAACTTTCCGTCGGCAAATATATTTCCGCTCCGACCATTACGGAGTTTGTTCAAAGAGCCGGTGGACGGACCGTGATCGCCACCGCAAAAACTGTCGGTCTTTTGCTGGATCGACATGCAGGCATCGGGTCAGCAAAAAACTGTGTCACGCTCTTCGCAGGCAAGTCACTTGCGCGCGACGCGATCAGTTCCGTTACCACCATTCTCCGGCCGTTCCCATCTGCGCGCCCTGAACAAGACTCCTGGACCACGAAAGCCTTGACAGATGTTTTCTGGAAGGATGGGCTCCCAGCGCTTTCGATTCTTTGGTTAGGCGAGCCGGACCTGATGCAGCACGAGTCTGCGCCCGGCGCGCCGTCGGCAATCGCTGCGATCAAGTTGTCAGACGAAAATCTCGCTGCCGTGCTTGCGGCGTTGAATAAACAAGCTGCGCGAGACACAACGGACTTGTTTGTCGTCTCCGATCACGGATTCTCGACGATCAGGCGATCGATCGATTTACGAAAAATCCTGAGCGATGCCGGTTTCGTCGCCAAGACTGAATTTGATGAGCAGCCGAAACCTGGAGACATTATGCTGGTTGGGAACCGGGGGCAGCGTTCTCTTTTATATCGGCGGGCACGACACGACCGCAACGCGGCGTCTGGTCGAATTTTTGCAGCAATCCGACTTCGCTGGAGTGATTTTTACGAAACAGGGTCTGCCAGGCACCTTCCGTTTGAGTGAGGTCAAAATCGACAACGCACATGCGCCGGACGTTGTCGTGGCTTTCCGCTGGAATGATTCGAAAAACCAGTTCGGCGCTGCGGGAATGATTGACGCTGATTGGCAACGTGAGCCGGGGGAAGGGACTCACGCCACACTCAGCCGCTTCGACATGCATAATACTCTGGCCGCTGCAGGCCCGGATTTTCGGCGCGGTCAAACGGACGATCTGCCTACAGGCAACGTCGATCTTGCGCCGACAATTTTGCACATCCTTGGAATTGAAGCTCCGCAACAAATGGACGGAAGAGTTTTGTCCGAAGCAATGGTTAATGCAGATCAAGCCCCCGCTGCGGGGAAAACGGAAGCGAACACAATCGAGGGTGAAAAAGATTTCGCCTCAGGAAGCTGGCGACAATCGCTTCGAATTTCACGGGTTGCTTCAACAGTTTATTTTGATGAAGGCAATGGCGTTTTTGTTCGGAAGACCGGAACCAAAGAGTGATTGACATCAAAATTTGCGAGACCTAGCCTCGCGATCGTGCTTCGACAGGTCGGTCGCATTGCTATGATCGGTGCACTTTGCTGTGCGATCGGTTTGCATTGGGTCGCACTCCAGTCGTTCGCCTGGACGAGCATGCTTATTGAGTATTCGAAGCGCGCGCCCTTATGTCAGGCGATCGCTCAGACATTTGATGGTGCCCATCCATGTTCGCTTTGTCAGATCGTCGCTAAGGGGAAAGCTTCAGAGAAAAGAACAGATAGACAATCACGGGTGCCAAGCATCGACATCATCTGCGACGCACGCGTGATCCAATTGATATCGCCTTTCGCTCTGTTCCAATACGCGCTTGACGGTTTCTCCGTTTCTGAATCGAGCAGTCTCCGCCCGTTCCACCGCCGCGGGTGATGGCAACCTAGTTCGTCGGACTCGCTGTCGCGTGCTCAGGTCGCAGCGCCGCGTCGCTACAAACCGAGACTGCCCGCACAGATCGATTGCGCGCACGCTCTGATTCTTTGGAGGATCAAAAATCAAAATTTCATCTCAGTCTTTTTTGGCATCATTCAACGCAGTTGTTACAACGGCTGTTGGGTTCGCTGTTTTGTTTGTTACGCCAGAAACGGTTTCGGCACATGGCTTTTGCTGGGACCAGATTCTTTCCGGCGACGCTGTCGACCGACGATCCTTTCGTTAACGACGAACTATCGCTGCCAACCGTCTCGAGCATCCTCAGCCCCGACGCAGGGGGCACGCGCGATACGGAGATTTCGGTGGATATTGCGAAGCGTATTACTCCAAACTTTGCCGTCGAAATCGGTGAAACCTTCATTTTTCTCAAGCCACGTGGCGAGCGCGGGGAAAATGGATTTGGGAATCTTGAACTCGGCGCAAAATACGAGTTTTTCGAAAACGATGAACACGAGGCCATCCTCTCAGTGGGCGCTGACGTGGAAGTTGGGGGCACTGGCGGCGAACAAGTCGGCGCCGATACGTTCAGCACCTTGGCGCCGGCGCTCCTTTTCGGCAAAGGCTTTGGTGATTTGCCCGAAGAGCTTTCGTTTCTGAAACCACTCGCTCTCACCGGGCTGGTTGGCATGGCCATTCCGACTAGCGCCAGCTCTCGAACCGTGACGCTGAATGAGACAACGGGCGAACGTGAGGTCGATGTGGAGCGTCATCCAGACGCGTTGGAATGGAGCTTCGCGCTTGAATACAGCATCGTTTATTTACAGGAGCAGGTGAAAGACATCGGATTGCGCGCCCCATTTGATCGGCTTATTCCGCTGATCGAGTTTTCTTTTGAAACTCCGCTTAACCGTGGTCAGGAAGGACAGACCACCGGCACGATCAACCCAGGCCTAATTTGGTCAGGCAAGTATTTCCAAATTGGCGCAGAGGCGATAATCCCGGCGAATTCGCGCGCCGGCAACGATGTCGGTTTCGTCGCGCAGTTGCATTTTTATCTGGATGATCTCTTTCCTCACACAATGGGGCGGCCGTTGTTTAGACCAGAGTAAACAGATGAACTGGTTTAGAAGTACGTGTTTGGTAATTGTGCTCGGAGAAATAATCATCGCTCACGCTCAAGCGCATGCATTTTTGGATCACGCTGAACCCGCGGTTGGCAGCAACGTAAAGCAATTACCAAATGCCGTGCGGATTTGGTTCACTGAGCCAATTCAACCTGCTTTGAGTACCATCAAGGTGTTCGATGTAATGAAGAAGCAGATTGACAAAAATGATACGCATTCCGATGGAGGGAATAGGGCTTTACTGCAGGTCTTCATTAGGGTCTCTGAGCCCGGGCCCTTACAGGGTAATATGGCGCGTCGTGTCAGTGGACGGCCATTCCACGACCGGTAACTTTACATTTCATGTCGTTCCTTAGCTCGGTAATGTCAGACGGTTAGTACCGGTTGAGGTAAAAGCCGCGCTAAAGTGAAGGCAACTAGGGTCTGTCTACGACCAGGTAATCAGCCGCAGTTCGTGCGCCTGCATCAGACAGGGATGGGTGGGGGTGACGCGCACGCTAAATCCATAGGTGCCGCTTTCAGACGCAGGCACGGCTCCCTCGTAAACGTAATTGCCGTCTCCATCTGCGCGGCCGATTTGATTGAGGAGGGTCGCGGAAGGATTGCGAATGTCACCATTATCCACTTCACCGTGGTAGGCCTCCACTCTCACATGTTGTGGATCGACCGCGCCCAGATGAACGCGCGCCGTGATTTGCAGCGATTCGCCGACCAAGATGCTTTGTCGATCCTTGTTGCCTATCTGGACATCGGAAATTTTTACCCCCGGCCAATCTTTGCGTATCTGCGTTTTCCATTGGCTTAAGTGCGCGGCAGCCCCGCAGCCGTCGCGAGAAAAATTCTCGTACGAGTTCGCGGCCGGAATATAAAGTTGATCGGTGTATTCCTTTACCATTCGCTGCGTGTTAAAAACCGGCGTGACGCTGCGGATTGATTCGCGCATCAACTGCAGCCAGGCGAGAGGAAGTTTCCCGTCCGGTTTCGCGTAATAGAGAGGAATGATTTGGTTTTCCAGCAATTGATAAAGACTGCTCGCGTCTACTTCATTCTGAAATTCCGTGGTGCCATTATTAATCTCCGCGCCAATGGCCCAGCCGTTGCTTCCGTTGTAACCTTCGCGCCACCAACCGTCGAGCACGCTCAGATTAATTCCGCCATTGGGGGCAGCCTTCATCCCGCTGGTTCCGCTCGCCTCGAGTGGACGCAATGGATGGTTCAACCAGAGATCGACACCCTGCACCAAACGACGCGCGATGTAGCTGTCATAGTCCTCTAGAAAGACGATGCGATTTTCCAGGCCAGCTTCATGGCTAAATTTGTAAACCTCCTGAATCAACGCCTTGCCGGCTTCATCGCGTGGATGCGCTTTGCCTGCAAAAATGAATTGCACCGGGCGCGTAGCGTCATTCAGTAATCGCTTCAAGCGTTCCTTGTCACTGAACAAGAGGGTCCCGCGCTTGTAAGTTGCAAAACGGCGCGCAAAACCGACGGTCAAAATTTCCGGATCAAGAATGCGATTAACTTTGCGGATAGACTCGGGCGATTCCCCCAGCCGTTCGCGACGCAGTCGTTCTCGATCGCGGATAAACTCAATCAGCCGAAGCTTGAGCTTTTGATGTGTGTCCCAAAGCTGCGCATCTGGAATATCGTACACGCCGCGCCAGAACTCAGGCTCGGTGAGGTGTTCCTCCCATACACCAAGATGCTTCCGATAAAGTGCGGCGAATTCCGGTGCCATCCAGGTTTTCGTATGGACCCCATTTGTGATACTGGTGATCGGCACTTCTTGCACTGGGACGCCGGCCCAGACATCTTTCCAGAGCGATCGCGTGACTTCGCCATGCAATTTGCTCACACCGTTGGCGTGCCGGCTAACACGCAGCGCCAGGATGGTCATGCTGAAGGGGTCATTCGGATCAAGGCGGGTCTGCCCGAACGTGAATAGCTCGTCGAACGGAATGTTTAGTTCCTTGGCGAAATTACCGAAATATTTTCGCATCATCTCGCGCGGGAAGGAGTCATTCCCCGCGGGAACTGGAGTATGCGTGGTAAAAACATTGGCTGCCGCTACCAGCTGAAGTGCTGAATAAAAATCGAGCTTTTTCTCTACGACATTGAGACGAATGCGTTCGAGCGCGAGAAAAGCGGAGTGCCCCTCGTTCATGTGAAACACGGCCGGTTGAATGCCGAGCGCGGCGAGCGCCTTAACGCCACCGATTCCGAGCATGATCTCCTGACGCATCCGCATCTCGAGGTCGCCGCCGTAAAGCTCCGCGGTGATCAATCGGTCCTCTGCACTGTTTTCCGGAATATCCGTATCGAGGAGGTACAGACTGACCCTCCCGACACGCAATTCCCAGAGCCTGGCAAAAACCTGTCGGTCGAGAATTCGTACCGAAATCAGCGGTTTCCCGTTGCCGCGGAGTGCTTCACGAATTGGCAGGTGATAGAAATTTTGATTCAGATTGATAGCTGACTGAACACCGTCCTTGTCTATCTGCTGCCGGAAATAGCCGTGCCGATAGAGCAGCCCGATCGCCACGAAATTCAAATCCAGATCGCTCGCTGACTTGCAATGGTCGCTGGCGAGTATTCCGAGGCCCCCGGAATAGTTCGGGATCGATTCGTGAAAACCGAATTCCGCCGAGAAATAGGCAATCGGATTCTTGATTGCGCTTCCAGCTCCCGTCTTTCCGTAAGTGTCGCGGCGCCCCAGGTATTTTTCGAATTCTTCAAAGACCTGCTTCAGCTCACGCAGGAAAGTTTTGTCCTGTGCGAGTTCCTCCAGCCTGGATTGTCGCGAAAGCTGGAGCATCCGGACCGGGTTGTGATTCGTCCGGTTCCAAAGCTCGGGATCAAGGTGGCGGAAGAGGCGGCGTGCGCTGGGTTCCCACGTCCACCACAGGTTGAAGCTCATCTCGCGCAACGGTTCGAGCGCCGCCGGCAAAATCGGCGTCACGTTGTACGTTTGAAAAGTCGGCATCCGAATGTGCGTCACTGTAGCCGCGGTCGGTGACCCCGGTCACTGACAAATTTTCACAGAAGTTAGCGAAGAAAAGCGAGATTGTCGTCGATGTAGTTGTGGCCACCTCTATCCATCGAACGCTCACGATTTTTTTGCCTGCGGCTACGTAATATGAGGGTTACTGAACCGGCCTACCGGCCGCGGCGAGAGGATCAGCCCGAGAAGGAAGCCGGCGATTAATCCACACAAATGCGCTGACATGCTGACCTGTGGCGTCGAGAGGTCGAAGGCGACTTGGATCACTATGATCATTACAACGTTTCCCAGGCGTTGTTTTGCCTGCGGGGCATGACGATGTCTCAATAAAAATCCCGCCCACGCACCGACGATCCCCATGATACAACCCGACGCACCAACGAGCTGAGCGGCTTGGACGAAACCGACTACCATCAAGGCCACAACGCCGGCGCTTGAGGCAAGCCCGGATATCAAGTAGCACGCCGCGAATCGCATGGTGCCTACGGATCGTTCTAACGGCGGGCCAAGAATATAAAGCGCGAAAATGTTGAAAAAAAGATGGGTAAAGCCTCCGTGCAAGAATAGCGCAGTAAAAAGCCGCCAGTATTCTCCTTGTACTACGACCGCATAAGGCTCGAGGGCGCCGACTCGATGCAGAACGTCCGGGTCGTTCAGATCGCCCACGGAAATCTCAAAAAGGAATGCGACGGCGTTGAGCACGATAAAGATGAGAACGGCCGGCGCAGTTCGGAGCTGGCTATGGCGCAGAACACGGTGCGTGGCTGGCGCCGATGCGAAAGCAGCTGGCTGGTTTTGATGAGATTCCAAACGCCGAAATAAGCGGGCTTGATCGCGCAACCCGGAGCTGGGGTGCAAGATTTGAAGAATTGCGCCCAGCTTTGCAGCCGATTTGTAGTCCCCCTTTGCGGCGAGCTCTGTCATTTTGCGTAATCCAATTGCCGGAAGAAAAAGAAAAACAATCCAGGCCAAACCGCCGACATAACCAGCCGCGTTTGGAGCGAGAATCCATGCGACTGCGGTGACCCCGAGCACAACAAGCGCCGCAATACGCCAGCCGTGGTAAGGCGTCCCGGGACGCCACGCCCGGGCCAGCACCAACAATGGTGAAATCAACGCGAGAAAGAGAAAAATATGATTTAGGTCCACGTCAGAGCAGAAAGTTAAAAGCTTAAAACGTTAAAACAGATTCACGATTTGCGAAGCGGCGAACATTGTCAGTGATTCAGTTCTTCAACGTTCGCCTTTGTAACCTTTTAAACTCTTGTAACCTTCTGATATGCAAATCACTGTCACCGACTATCTCGACGTCATTTCATCCTGGTGTTTCTGGTCCGAGCCGACCTGGGCGGAATTGAAGAAGCATTATGATGGCCGCGTCGAGTTTCAGTGGAAAATTGCGTTGATGGATTCGATTGGTTTGCCAACTTCGCGCGAGCAGGAGCAATGGTTTTATCGCCGCAGCGGAATGATGTTGCGTTCGCCGTTCATGCTCAACACCGATTGGTACGATCCCAACCTCCCTGAATGGCTCGCGCCGAATTGCGTAGCCGAGGCCGCCAAGGACTTTGGGTTTACTGATGATCGCGTTCGCCTCGCGCTGTCTCATGCTGCGCTGCGGGAGGGGAAAAAAGTGGGCGATTGGGAAATCAGCGCTGAGATCGGGGCTGGCGCCGGCAAGATTGACAAGAAAAAGCTGCTCGAGCATGCGCGGTCGCCCGAGATTGAAAGGCGCGTTCGAGCATCGACAGCAGAATTTCATGCGCTCCAGATCACGCAGCGCCCATCGTTCGTCATCGACACGGAAATTGGCGATCGCGCGGTATTTTCCGGAGTTGTGAAACTCGGGCCCCTGGCAGCTACACTCGATTCGATGCTCGACGACGCCATTGCGTACGCTGCACACAAGGCGCATTTTGGTGACCCGCCGGCAAAATGAGCATTGGAAGATCGACACACGATTGTCACGAGATTCGTCTTGCCAGCGCGAAATTGTTGCCTACAACTTCACTTCGGCTCGCGATTATTAATGCGAGTTCTTCGCTGTGGTCAATCGCAGCCGTGGCGAGGTTAGAGTGCCCAGGCGTTCACCAAAGCTGGACGCCGGAAATTGCGATAAATGGAAATACGGCGTTGCGGCGCACTCCCGCGTCGCCGGTTAGGAGCTAGTTCGAATCTGCAACCACAAATTCGTGTAAACGGTAGGATCCGCGCCCGGGAAGTGCGGGTTATTCTGGGGTCCACCGGCGAGCAGCTCGGCGTCATGAAGCTAAATGACGCTTTGCGCAAAGCTCAAAGCCTTGGCCTCGATCTGGTGGAGGTCGCCCCCACGGCCGCGCCGCCCGTGTGCAAGATCATCGATTTTGGAAAATTTCGGTACGATATCTCCAAACACACTAAGGATAAGAGGCCGGCCGGCGCGAAGCTTAAGGAAATCAAGTTTCGCGTAAACATCGACGATCACGATTATCTGACGAAAATCCGGCACGCCGAAGAGTTCCTGGATCGCGGAAACAAGGTCCGGGTGCAGCTGCAATTTCGGGGCCGGGAAATGGCGCACCAGGAATTTGGAATGCAACTTGTAGAGAAAGTTCGCGATGATCTCTCTGGAATGTCGCAGGTGGAAATGGACCCAAAAATCACCGGACGCAATATCACCATGACCCTCGCGCCGCTGCCTGCGAACCGCCGGAAGAGGCGATTCACCGCCCCGCCGCCGAAGGCAGCCGAAGAACCTGAACCTGCAATTTCACCGACCAACACGTAAACGTCGAAGATTACCTCGTGGCGTCGGTGGCTGTTTCGGATCGTCTTGGAAGAAGCCGATCCATCTGCAAAATGAGGTGGAACGTGTTGTCCCCGCCGCGTTGGGACAAATTGAGGCCGTTGCCGCTAACTAACGATTATGGCTTTCGAGGTGTATGCGCGGCGGCGGGTGACGTGCGCGCCGCCGGGGGGGGTGGTGTAAGCGGAGCATTCTGGGCTTCTTTCGCCAATAAACGATCCTTCCTTGCTTTTGCCTCCTGGTTCTTCGGATCAAGTTTTAGCACCTTCTCGGTGTCAGCCATTGCATTCTTAGTGTCGCCCTTAACCTCGTAAATGTAACTGCGATAAGCGTAATACCGAACGTCGTTTGGCTTAAGCTTGATTGCCTCTGAATAGTCGGCGAGCGCTTTGTCCATATCCTGCATTTTCATCTCCACTGCTGCGCGCTGTTCGTAAATTCGTGGATCTTCTGGACTTATCTTGACTGCTTCGCCGTAGTCATTAAGGGCGTCCTCAAATTGCTGGTTAGTCGCAGCAGCGAATGCACGCTGTTGATAAACAGCAGAGAGGTCCTTGCCATATTTGTGATCGAGAGCGGTTGCCTTGCGAAGTAAGTCGACGGCCTTGTCCAAGTCTTGATTCTTGGAGGCCTCGGCGCCTTCTCGGGCAAGCTTGTTTGCTTCGTTTGCTCCTTTTGCTTCTTTGGCATCTTTGCTAGGCTGCGCCGGCGCGCCGGGCAACTGCGAGGCACAAAGCGCCATGGCCACGATGAAGGTAAAGACAGAGATCTTTTTCATAATTTCTTTTGGACGTTGATGTTCTTAAACAATTCGAAGCTCACGCCGCGAACAGTTGGCCACAAGCGGAACTGTTTCAAGTCTGTTCTGGAGATGGCAGTTGCTCAACGTCGATTTTTGGTTCGGCCTCCGAAGAAGCGGTTTCGCTGGGTCCAGGCTCATCGACCCGTATAATTCGCAGCGCACGACCGGTCCTCTCGTCGATTTCGATTAGCGCTCCATGCAAGCGCACTTCGCCGCTGGCAACTG
>JBEDUS010000383.1:0-4051 GCA_040414975.1 Candidatus Udaeobacter sp. | reverse complement strand
CGGACTGACCGGAGCCTTGGAAGAGACCAGAGTTGAGGAAGCGCAGCAACTATTCGACACAAACTTCTTCGGAGTGTTGCGCGTAACGCAAGCTGTTCTTCCCGCGATGCGCCGGCACCACAGCGGGCGTATTGTGAACATTAGCTCGGCACTCGGTTTCCTTCCCGCGCCGTTTAACGGGATCTACGGCGCGAGCAAGTACGCACTCGAGGGTTACACCGAAACGTTGGATCACGAAGTTAGGACCTTTGGCATTCGCGCTGTCCTGGTCGAACCAGTTTTCACCAAAACTGAAATCGATAAGAAAAAGAAGGTCGCGGAACACGTCATCGCAGCTTACGCCGAACAAAAAGAGCGAACACAGGACGCCATTCAGAAAAGGGCCGACCGCTTCGACGAGGCTCTCCGTGTTGCTGAAGTTATTTATCGCGCTGCAACCGACGACCCGCCGCGTTTGCATTATCCAGTTGGTGAAGGCGTAACGCTGACTTGGCTGCGTCGGTTTGTTCCTGTCCGGATGTTCGATCGAACTTTCCGCAAGCGATTTCAACTCGATGAATCCATTCGGAGGTAACAAATGAAAAGACTCATTCTTCCTACCATCGCTTTGGCCGCGCTTGTATTCGGAGTCATTTCGGTCGTTCGCTCGCAGCCGAAGCGTGAAGTAACCACGCCGCCGTCGCCGCCACCCGTGTCATCTTATGCCCAGACCGTCGCCGCGGTGGGTCTTGTCGAAACCAGCACAGAGAACATTGCTGTGGGAACTGAGATCGGCGGTGTAGTCACTAATATATACGTCGAGATTGCTAGTCGGGTTACCGCAGGAGATCCGCTTTTTAGCATTGACTCGCGCGCGACCCGAGCCGAACTGGCGACGCGCAAGGCAGCTTTGCAGGTGGCAGAGGCAGCGTTGGCCGAAGCGAAATACCAGCTTGAGCTTGGACAACGCTTGACAGAGCAGAAAGTCCTGAGCGTCGAGGAAAATAGAAACCGCGGCTACGCCGCACAAAAAGCCGAGGCTCAACTTGCGCAAGCCCGCGCTCAGCTCAAATCGACTGAAACCGATCTCGATCGGTTGACGGTTCGCGCGCCGGTTGACGGACAGGTTCTCCAAGTGAAGGTGCACCTTGGCGAGTTTGCTCCGACCGGCGCATTGCCGACACCTCTCATCTTACTCGGGAATGTAGATAAGCTCCACGTGCGTGTGGACGTGGAAGAACATGAGGCGTGGCGCATCCGACCTGAAGCGAAAGCAGCAGCAGCAGTGCGTGGTAATTCCTACCTAAAAACTCCGCTGACGTTTGTTAGGTTCGAACCGTTCGTTGTTCCGAAAAAATCGCTCACTGGCGATAGCACTGAGCGCGTGGATACGCGCGTCTTACAAGTCATTTATCGGATAGACGACAACGACTTGCCACTGTTCGTTGGCCAGCAGATGGATGTCTTCATCGATGCTACCAATCAGCGGCCTTCGATTGAGCGAGGGATGTCGATGACCGAATCGACCTCAACGAAGAAGAAGCAAACGCACGGGAGTCTGTAAGGAGATGCACTCCGTATGACTTGCAAAATGTAAGTGACTATCAGAAAGGAACATTACTTATGTCTCAGTCTTCCGACGTATTGCCTCTCGCCCGAAGCACACCTTCGACCAACCCGGGTTTCCAGTCTGCTGTGCTCGTTATCATTGCGCTCTGGTTCGCGCTTAGTTTCATACTCGGTGCCCGTGGGGCTTTCATTAACCTTCCAGGGACGCTGCCGTTGGCTCTCCTTGCGGCGGTGGCGATTCCAATCGGCGTTTTTCTCGCTGGGTATTGGACATTGCCTTCGGTTCACGACTTCGTCCTGATGGCCGACCTCCCGCTGCTTACGGCAACGCTATCGTGGCGCTTCGCTGGTGTTGGATTCATCGCTCTGAGTTTGCTTGGATTATTGCCTACTTACTTTGCCTGGCCAGCCGGACTGGGCGATATGGTGATCGGTGTCACTGCCCCCTGGGTCGCCGTCGCGCTGACCAGAAACGTACAATTTGTTGCGAGCAAAACGTTCATCGCTTGGAATATCTTCGGCATTTTTGACTTTGCCGTTTTAGCCGTCGGCATGGGAGCGTTTGCGCCACTCCTTTTTCCAAGTCTTTTGCACACATTGACGCCCGAAATGATAAAAGCAGCGCCGATGCGCCATCTACCGCTCTCGCTCGTGCCTAGCTTTTTCGTGCCAATGTTCACTATTTTCCATCTGATCGCCTTTTTCAGGCCCAAGCCGTCACTTGCGCGAAAGGTTAAAATGATCGATCCACCGTTTCGCAGCCCACGAGACAAAGTTGGCGGGCTTTACCACTTTGGAAGGATGCTCGACAAAATCAGGCTGCATCTGCGCGGCGACCTGCCAGGTGAATACAAAGAGAATTTTGGCGCCCCAGATGGCCTCGATGGCTTACTCGCGCAATTTCTGAATCTTAGACACAGCGCGATTATGGCGCGGGTAAATGAGGGTGGTACCGATGAAGAGATCCTCGAGTGGTGCTTTGCAAACGGCCTGCGACCGAACCCTACTCAGATCCTCGTGTGGAATTCGTTCGCCGAAAAAATAGGATGGCGAGATTCGGCAGCGGCCACTGTTGAGAAAGTCAAAAAACTCGCGGGGCGCACGGATATCGCGACCATCTTTGATTGCATCGATGCCGACGAAAGACGGAGGGCTCCGTCGAATCGTCGAAGTGCGCCTAACAAATGAGATTCGTGTATCACAAAACCCTGGAACCTACGGGGCACGACGTGTTAGCCATGTTGGAAAAGAAAGCGATCGTTCGGAAAAGGCTTTTTCGATGCCGTGATTAGACTTTTGTTCCACCAATGGCGTCCGATCCCATGAACGAGTCCAAAGCGCGGGTATGGAAGAAGATTGGGTGTTTCTATGCACTAACGATCCTCCTTAGCTTTGCGTTCGGCGCGTTCATCTTGCATGCCGGCAAACTGGAGGCGGGCAATCTTCTTTATGTTACCGGTGTGATGTGGAGTCCCGGCTTGGCCGCATTCGCGACAAAAAGAATTTTCGGTGAAAATATTCGCGATCTGCCTTGGCGCTGGGGGCCCGCGCGTTACTCTTGGTTGGCATATCTTGTTCCGATCGGTTACGCATTACCGGTCTACCTCGTCGTATGGCTAACCGGACTCGGCTCTTTCGATACGTCGATCTCGTCAAAAATCGCAGCTGATTTTGGCTTGCAGAATTTCCCTCGGCCAGTCGTCCTGGCGGTGTTCGTGCTAGTAACCGCAACAGTGGGGATGGTCGGCAAACTATCGCGCGCCCTCGGTGAGGAAATCGGGTGGCGCGGCTTTCTTGTGCCGGAACTTTCGAAGGTTGTCGGCTTTTCGGGAATTGGCTTAATCAGCGGATTGATGTGGGCGGCTTATCACTATCCCGTTTTGCTGTTTGCCGATTACAATACCGGCGCACAGGCGTGGTATGGCGTCATGTGTTTTACGATCTCGGTAGTCGGTGGCAGTTTCATTATGGCTTGGTTAACACTGCGTGCGCGAAGTCTGTGGCCGGCTGCGATTCTTCACGCAAGCCACAACCTTTTTATTCAATCGATTCTTACGCCTCTAACGAAGGATACAGGACCAACAAAATTTGTTACTGACGAGTTCGGCATCGGTCTGGTCATAACGGTGACAGTTGCACTGATCATTCTACTTTGGATTCGAAAAAGCCCGACGACTGCGAATGGCGGTTTTGTCGCGGAGACTGGATTCAAAAAAAGCTGTCCCTAGTTAGTATGTTGGGCTCGTGGATTACCAACGATTTAACCAGCCGTTAACCGCGCGGCGCGTCGGCAACGGATTGCCTCGTAATTGCTCAGCAGTTCGCGCCCCCACATCCCTTCATTTGAAAGCTTCCGAAATCTCATCATGTATTACATATCATCTTTAAGGAGAATCAATATGAGTAATCTCGACTCCCTGTTAGAACGTAACCAGGTCTTTGCTGCTCAGCAGTCTGCTGCGGGAACACTTATGCCCTCGCTTCCGCAGGCGCTACCGAATGT
>JBEDUS010000382.1:0-6241 GCA_040414975.1 Candidatus Udaeobacter sp. | reverse complement strand
TTCGCGTGCGCGAAGCGCGCGGTTACCAGTGATCCAACAATGAATGAAACCAGCGCCACGCTGCAAACCTTCCATCCGTTAACGCTTTTTTGCGTCATCATAGAATTCATCCTCCTACTCGCTTCGGTTAGCCCTTCCTGGCAACGAGCCTACCCCCATAGTTCTGAGGACGGCACGCCGATTTTTCCATTCCGGTAAGAAAGTCCTTGTTGAACGTCGTTAGCGAGAAGCAGTGGGCCATCAAGATCTACCCATCCGGTGTTCGTTGCCAGAAGGCGCGCGGGCGCGATCCCGAGCGACGTGCAAGCCATGCAACCCACCAGGAGTTTGCGTCCATTTGCTCGCGCTCGCTCGCACAAGCGCAGCGCTTCAGTTAGTCCGCCGGTTTTGTCCAGCTTCACATTACACACTTCATAACGACTTGTTAGGCGAGAAACATCGGTGCTGGTATGACAACTTTCATCCGCACAGACTGGAATCGGATGATCGAGAGTCTCGAGAACTATATCGGCGCCGGCTGGAAATGGTTGTTCGATGAGCTCCACAGCTAATTCCTTCAGCGCAGGGACGATCTCTCGGTAGTGCCCGGGCCGCCATGACTCGTTGGCATCGACGAGAAGTCGAGCGTTCGGCGCGGCTTTACGTACCGCTTGCACCCGCGCAAGATCAAGATCGTCGCCCCCAAGCTTCAGTTTTAAGATCGGCAGTTTTGCATTGGCGTTGCCTGCAGCAGCCATTTTCTCGGGCGAATCGAGGCTGATCGTGAAAGATGTCTCGACCTCAGGAACAATCGGAATATTCGCCAGTTCCCAGGCGCGCTTGCCAGATGCTTTCGCTTCGAGGTCCCAAAATGCGCAGTCCAATGCATTGCGCGCTGCACCTGGTGGCAGAAGTTCTTGCAGACGCTGCCGATCCAAATTCTTCTCGCTCGTGATCGATTCGATCTGCGCCAACGCCGAAGCGATGCTTTGATTGTAGCGCGCAAGAGGGACGCCTTCGCCGCGTCCGACGTGCTTGCCATCGCTCACCGTTGCAACGATAACTCGCGCGTCGTTGCGACTGCCACGCGAAATCCGAAACGGTTGCTTGAGCAGCCAGGTTTCCTCCTTTGCTTCGATGGTGAGACGACCTGCCGGCACAAAAGGAAACGAATGTGACGAAGAGCGGAAGTCAAAGCGCAATGGCTAAAGAAGAGCGTGACATTCCCGAGATTTTGTCATTAACTTTAAATTGCATCATTTAGTTCGCCTTGGTCGCGAACTGGAGCGCACAGAGAGAATTATGAAGCCGAAAAATTTAAAGAAGAAGATCCGAAAACTCGAGAAACGTCTGCAAGAAGGTCCAAAGAAGTTGGCCAAGCTGAAACAAAAGCTACAGGCGGCGGAAGCAGCGAAGGCTGCCAAACGTGGAAAGCAAGCAGCTGCACGCGCCCGCGCGGCTCTCTCGGTTGCCAAGCCTGCTAAGCCAACCGAGAAATCGCGCGCCGCAAAGAAGGCGAAGAAGAAACTGAATCTCTCGCCGGAACGCCGCGCGCAGCTTGCGGCCGCCATGAAAGCGAGGTGGGCTGCCAAAAGAGCCGCCGAGGCAAACGCCAAAGCCGCTTCGAGCGATAACCAGCATTCTCCACCTGGCGCAACACCGCAGCTACCGGAAAACAGACCTGACGGCGTCTGAGGAAGGGCCCAGCCGTCCTGGTTGTGCGTCCGGCGCGCACCCTCCCGCCAGGCGCGAACCGGTTTCAACCAGGCGAGGCGTCCGGTTGTCACAGAGACACGGCGGTGCCTGTGGTGCGTTTCAATTGCTGCTGCGAGTGCCGCACGAGCTCCGCGTGTCGCGGACATGCCACCAAGTGATCGTTGACCATCCCCGTCGCCTGCATCAATGCGTAGCAGATCGTTGAGCCGACAAACCTGAATCCGCGTCGCTTTAAATCGCGGCTCATTGCGTCGGATTCAGCTGTGCACGCAGGCACGTCGGCCATGCGCCGCCAATGATTCTGGATGGGCTTGCCGCCAACGAAACTCCATAGGTAAGCGTCGAAGGTGCCGAATTCCTTGCGCACGGCGAGAAACCGTTTTGCGTTTTCGATCGCGGCCGCGATTTTCAACCGGTTCCGAACGATTCCGGCATCCCCAAGCAATCGCTTCATATCGCGCATCCCGTAATGGGCGATCTTTTCAGGGTTGAATCCATTGAAGGCCTGTCGGTAGTTCTCTCGTTTTTTCAAAATGGTGGTCCAGCTCAGCCCAGCCTGCGCGCCCTCGAGGATGAGGAACTCAAAAAGCAATCGATCATCGTGCACGGGATCGCCCCATTCTTTATCGTGATAAGTAACGTTTGGCTCCGACGTCGCCCAGGGACAGCGCGGCATAACCTCAAACGTTACAACCAGTGCCGCTCTGGTGGAAGCAAGCAAACGGGGCGCCGCTAGTCTGGGCGCTGGCTCGATCCAGGACCGCCTGGATCGTATTTGTACAATCGCGACGGGTCGCCGAAAACCGCACCGAGCGCGCGCTCGGGCCAGATCTCAAGATAGGTCAACAGGAGCGCCATCAGCGGAACCAGAATGAAATAAAGAGCGGGGACAGCCATCATGAACATCGCTATTGCGCGCAGTAACAGGAGATACACGTCCCAGCGCACCCGTTGCTTCAGCTCTTTGTCGGGCATCGCGTCATAGCCCGATTGGAATGCCTTCCAGAAATGTCCGGCCGCGAGTGAGCCGAACGTGAACCAAAGTGCGGGAGAATGCGCGAGTTGGCGGCGCACTTCGTCGCCAAATAGCAAATCGTGGAGCGGAATCAGCACGATCCAATAAGGCAGACCCACAAAGCCGACGAGGAAAATCCACGTGACCACGCCGCCCAGAAGGTTCTTCACGGACGTCGCGCCGACTGATTTCGACCGTGTCTCGCGCAGCGCGCGGGGAACCAGTGCGGCGAGGATGGCGGCCAGCGCGGTCAGACCATCGAACCAGTAGTTGAACACAGCAAGCGCAGCGGACCAGCCGAAGCCATAAATGCCGACGACTGGAATCAGATTGCGCGCGAGCACGGCCCACGCGTCGGGCCGCGAGGCGAACTCGCGCAGATGTTGCGAGAGCGGCGGCAGCGCAATTGGTCGCACCGCGGTCGAACCTGTCTTTTCCTGAGGCTTCGCCATCTCAGCAGAGTAGCAGACAGATTGAATGAAAGGTCCACAAAAATTGAGAAGTCGATAAGATTCCCGTTTGAGTACTTTTTGATTAGGAAACTAAGTATACTATAGTAGTTTCTATAGTTGAATCTCTTGGGAGAAGGGAACCGATTATGAAATCTCAAACAGGGCTTCATCAGGAATTACGGCAAAGGATTCTTAATCTCCAGGGTGTGACGGAGCGGCAGAATGCGGGAATCCACGAAGACGCGTTCTTTGTCGGAGGCACAATGTTCATGCACATCCATGGCTATGGTCACTGCGACATTCGATTGTCGAAAACCGATCAGGAGCGGGTTCTCGCGCAAGGCAAAGCAAGGACTCATCGATGGGCGCCGCAAGCAGGATACGTCACGTTCGTTGTCAACAATGAGAAAGACCTGGAGCCGGCAATGAACCTGATTCAGACGTCGCACATTCATTTTGCCGGTAGGCAAGGTGTTCCGCGAATCGAGGATCGATAGAAGCAAAAAATGGTAGTAACGAGGAGCCAACCATGAAACTGTTTGTCATAGGAGCGACTGGACGAACCGGGCAGGAGATTGTTCGACAAGCTCTCGAGCGAGGTCATCACGTCACCGCATTTGTTCGTTCGCCCCAAGCCGTCCTGTTAACGCACGAACGGCTTTTAGTTCTTAAGGGGAATGTAATGGATGAAAACCAACTCTCCGACGTGATGCGAAGTCATAATGCCGTCCTTTCGGCGTTAGGACCGCGTGAGGTTTTCAAACCAAGCTCACTTCTTCACGACAGCGCGATTGCAACTGTTCGCGCAATGCAGGGTTCAGAAGTGAAGCGGCTGCTCATTCTTTCAGCGGCGGCACATTTTCCAGGCGTTCCCAATCGCATCGTTAGTTTTATCCTTCGAAATCACATGCGGGATTCGCTTGCTATGGAAAAAGTGGTGCAGGACAGCGACCTCGACTGGACGATCGCTCGTCCTCCACGTCTTACTCAGGGACATTGCACAACGTATCGAAGTCGGGAAGGTGCTGCTCCACAGAGGGGTTTCAGTCTCTCCCGCAGAGCGGTCGCGGCATTCATGCTCGATGCCATCGAACAAAAGACACATTTTCAAAAGATCGTGGGCATCGCTAAATGAATTCCCTCGATGAGATGAGCGCTTTGGACTCTCGACAAGGTGAGATACGGTCGGTCAGACTGGAAGCGTGATCGGTCGTAACCGTATCAAGCGAACGACATTTTGGTTCGTTCTCGGCGCATTCCTATTTCCATGTTTGTTTTCTTCGGGTGCTACCCTGGATGATCTGAAGAAATTGGAGATCATTTGCTTTGTTCCTTCGTATCTGCCGAAGGGATTTGAGTTGAAGACGGTGGAGATCACACACGACGAACCTGGGCCTGGTGAGCCAAAACGTCCGTTTCCACTTTACTCGGTCCAGTATGAAAACGATCCGAACGCCACATTCTCGATCGAATCGGCACGCGATGGAATTGGCGACCGAAACATCATGAAGGAGAAGGACAGCGAAGAAACGGAAATCCAATCGCCTCTGGGGCCGATATACCTGATCTATCGGCCGAAAGGGAAAAACGGCCGCAAGGGATAGGATACTCGCGAACTGGTTGAGCGATGCGAATATGAACGCAGAGAAAGCAAAGGGCGCGCAAGACCATCCTATTCTCGGCAGATATCACGGATTTTCGGCGAGCGGAATTACGCTCGCCGAATTTTCGAAGATTGTTCAGTCACTTCATCCCATCCGGGAGGAGAAGACTACACCTCAAACGTCGAAGCAATCTTCTGCCCTCAGAATTCACCCAAAAGTTTTCAGCATGGTGAATTGCTGGATCTCAGACTCGGAAAGTCCGGTCGTGACAGAAATCAATCTGGATGCCGTAGACAAGAATGGGAACGAGTTTAATCAGGATAAGCTCAAGCAAGACGGCGAATGGCTACAGTGTCCGGTGCCCGATACCAACGGATTCATCCGCTACCGGGTGCTTGAGTCGAAAGGGAATCATCACAAGGTCGAGTATCAGGAAAACGGGGGCGGTACGCTCACGACAGCGGCTGTTATCGCGTTCGAGATCGAAAAACAGAACATTCGCTGTGACGGCGAGCCGGTGACGATTCGCGTCCTTCGCGTGTCGTCTTACGATCAAAAATAAGCGACAGCAGCGCCCAAGTTAGCGACGAAATGCACGGCAAAGTCAGTGCCAAACGATGAAATAAGCGAGAACGATCGCGACCAAATCTTCACAGATGGCCACGAAAAGATCCTTGATACGAAGATTGTTGACCAGACGCCGCCGGATTTCGTAGCCAGCGCGTCTGCCAATTCCGCCACGCGGGCGTTTATATAAACTATTGCAAATCCGATACTTATAAATAAAATGCTTTCCTGCGAAAAAAAGTGTTGACGAATATTGTCGTTTAGAAGACCATTTTGACATGAAAAAGCCAATTCTGAAGGTTCGACCATATCGTCATTCTAAAAACCATAAGTGGATACTCGATCTGCGCGCTTTCGGTAATGGTCGTTTATTCTTTAAAACTAAAACGGAAGCGGACACTGAATGTCTCCGGCGAAAAGAAGTTTTAGAGCGCCACAGCCGCGAAGCAGTCGGACTCTCGAAGCGGGAAATGAGCGACATTATCCACGCGCGTAACGAACTGGCGAAGTATGGCGATACAATCGCCGATGCCGTGAAATTCCGTGTGGATTATCACGAACGTATTAGGCGAAGCGGCGTAACGTGCGCGCAACTAGCCGACGAAGTTCTTGAAGCGAAGCGCAAAGATGGCATGTCGAGGGATTATCTGGTCGATTTACGGGTGCGTTTCCGCCGGTTCTGCCAGGACTTCGGCGATCGCGCAATTGCAAGCGTAACGGTAGAGGAACTTGATAATTGGCTTCGTAAGCTCGAAGGCTCGCCAGTGAGCAGGGCGAACTATCGCCGCAACGCCGGGGTGCTTTTCAGCTACGCTACAAAGCGCCGAATCCTAGATCATAACCCGGTTGCGTTCACCGCGAAGCCTAAGCTTGTTGATAAAGCCCCTGAGATATTTAGCGTTGACCAG
>JBEDUS010000381.1:0-8378 GCA_040414975.1 Candidatus Udaeobacter sp. | reverse complement strand
ACATTCTAAACAGCGAACGAGCTGTTCAGATGAGCGTTTTTGTGGTCCGCGCCTTCGCGACAATGCGCGAAGCCCTACGCGGCACGCCAACGCTCGCGCGGAAACTCGCCACACTTGAGAAAAAGCTCACTGCTCGATTGGACGTACACGAGGCGGCAATCGTGGAGGTCTTGCAGGAGGTAATGCAAATCCTCAATCCGCCACCATTTCCCGAGCCAGAGCGGAAACAAATCGGCTTTCATTCGTCCTGAGTCCACGAGCCAGAGCGAAAACTGGAGCTATTGCCCGGGTCGTTGACCCCGTTGCGATCAATGTTGACCTCGGCCGGCATCGACCATACCGGCTAACAGCGCAAAGAGATTTTCAGCCGAGAAGCGATGACAACTCTAGAGCGATTGAAAGAGATCGTTTTCCTTCGTCCTTCTGACTTCTTACTTCTCACTTGTCCGCAGGACAATCTTCCCCATCGCTCCCTTTCCATCACCGCGCGATGCGCCTCCGCCGCTTCGGCCAGCGGAAATTCTTTGCCCATCGCCGGATGCAACGTCCCGTTTTCCAAACCGGCCACCAGCCCGGCATGAATGCTAGCCATCTCTGCCGGCGGCGTGTTCGGCATCACCATTCCACGAAGATCCAGATCGCGCTGCATCGTATCGCGCGGATCGATCTCAACGCGACCGCGGCTCCCGATAATCGCGACGCGGCCGCCTTTCGCCATAATGGTCAGATCTTTTCCAAGATTCACGTTCGCGAGCAATTCCACGATCACGTCAACGCCGCGCCCGCCGGTCGCTTTCATGATCTTTTCGAAATGATCGGGCGCGTGATGATCGAACACTTCATGCGCGCCCTGTTCGAACGCGAGCTTGCATCCTTCGTCACTGCCCGCAGTGGCAAACACCCGCAAGCCGCGAGCGAGCGCGAGTTGCACCGCTGCCGTTCCGACACCGCCGCTCGCGCCGTGCACCAGCACCGTTTCGCCGGGCTTCGCCCAGGCGCGCTGGAACAACCCGCGATACGCAGTCGCGTATGGCGTGCCCATGGCCGCGCCCTGCGCGAACGAAACATTTTCGGGCAGGCGATGAACTTGCTCGGTTTTGCACAACGCAAACTCGGCATACACCCCGCTCACTGATCCCGCGGTATAAACACGGTCTCCCGGCTTAAATTCATTTACACCCGAGCCCACTTGCTCGACGACGCCCGCGCCGTCGTTGCCCGGCGTGTACGGCAACTTTGGGAGTCGCGCGTATTTTCCGGCGCGAATGTAAGTCTCCACCGGGTTAACGCCGATCGCGTGGATTCGAACAAGCACTTCACCTGTACCGGGACGCGGCGTTAGCACTTCTTCCAGCCGAAGAACTTCCGGGTCGCCAAACTCATTCACACGAATCGCTTTCATGCCGTCTTATGCAGGAAACCTACGGTCGAATTCCTTATGGTTGCCAATCCAAAGCCACACCTGCTCCTCGCTCGATCGCAACGCTACGGCGCGGTAGCCGCGTGTAAATTCGTACCGACCAAGCGAGTGAATCGCTGCGCAATCGCTCCAGATGTAGACTAGGATGCGCGGGATTTTCCACGAATTTTTCATGTGCCCTTCGAGTAGCGGTACGAACGTCCGGTCGCAGTGAACGATACAATTCCCAGAACTGGGGGAGTTGCGCGAGAAATCACTCGGCAAAATCGCTCACGTTCATGTGCGAAAAGGCATTTGGATTGCGTCGCAACTGCGCTCGGTCTCATCCAGCAGCTTGCTCAATCCTGAACGCGGTCGTTCATCCCAGATAATCCGCTGCCACTCGGCGTCTCCGGCCAATTCAGGAAACAAGGTAGGAATGTGCTGCAATAATTTGTCTCGTTCAGGGGCGGACAATCTTCGGATCGCCTCCTCGATCTGACGTCCCGTGCTCAGTGCAGTCTACGGTACAGCGACGACCTTGGTTTGGTAAAGAGATCGCCCCACGAGAAATAATAAGATACAACTGCTCCCAGGTTTACCTAATTTACCCCTTGCTGATTCGCTCAGACTTAGAACGCTGATCGTGGTCGGCTTCCTCAATGCCTTTCCGAATCAGTTTCTCCGGCATGTTTTCTTCATCCTCAGGTCGCACCGTCGGAACTTTCTCGCGTGACGACCCGCGTGGCGTGTACCAGTCGGGCTCGGATTCCCCGCTCGTCGGCGGCTTTTCCGGGCCTGATGTAGAGCCGGTCAGATCCTCGCGCGCACGAGTCCTGTCGAGGTCATTTGCTTCCTCGCGTCCTTCGCCCTGCGCGATCTCATGCGCGCGCTCCTCGATCATTTGCGTCGTAACGGTTCCTGCTCCTTCGGTTCCACGAAGGATTTTCCTCTGCTGTGTTTCATCCATAGTGTATTCAGAATTCGCATCGAATGCTGCTTGCGGCTGGGTTCAAGTCTGCAGCGAGCGATTCATGAGCTTTTGTCTCCGCCTTTTCTCCTTTAACTTTTGCTAATGATTGATCTGGGTCTTTTGCTTTTGCGCGCAGCCGGATTCCTGCTGGCGTTTACGTTCGGTATACAAAAGATCGGATGGTATGTGACAACGCTCCACGCGGGGAAACCGCTGCCATCCATCGGGCTAGCTCCGCTAATTGCACACGTGGGATTCCCGTTACCGGTCATCCTTGCATTGTGGATCACGCTAAACGAATCGATCGGCGCTTTCTTCGTCGGCATCGGTTTTCTTACGCGGTTCGCAGCGGCGAGTGCCGGCTTGGGAATGGTCGGCGCGCTTTATACCAGCGTGCGTCTGGGCGAAGATTGGCTGAGAGCAGCCCTTTATCTAATCATCTTTGCCGGCCTGACCGTCACTGGCCCTGGTAAGTTCTCAATCGATCGATTGCGGAACAAATCAAGTTGACCGCTTGTAGTGGTCCGCCCGAGGCGGATTCCAGTTGCGAAGGTGGTCGAAGAGACAAAAAAAGCGCCCCGCATTTCCAGCGGAGCGCTTTTGTGTAGCGCAGAGGACGCGTTATTGAATTTCGATAAAGTCCGGATCGCCCGGGCAAATCACCCGTTGCGCGTAGACGAAGCCGTCCACGTCAACCGAAACCCAGCAGCCGTCCACGAACGCGAAGTACGTGTTGCCGATCAGCCGGACGTGGCTCGAACCAAATCGTTGGACGAAGAACTCTTTCGGATGTCGTCCAAGACTGAACACTTCGCTATGACGCGACCTGAACTCTTGCTTGTTTATGGTCGTCGTCTGATTCGTGCCCCTAACGTTGGTTTCGTTCGTGCCCCTCACGTTTGTCTCGTTCGTAGTCGAACGCGTTCCATGTTCATTCTTGTTAATCTCCGGAGCGCGACCCTTTATATTTGTTTGTGGTTGTCCACGCATGTTTGTGCCGGTCTCAGGTTTCGCCTCGGCTTTGCCGGGCTGCGCCTGTTCAGGACGCATCTTCTTCCCTTTTGCCGGCGCAGTAGTCTGTGGTTCCTTCGTCTGCCCCTGCGTCTGTTGTGGCTCCGCTTGCTGGCCTAGCGCCATGAGCGGTAACCCCAATATTACTGTTAGTGTTAGTAACTTCATTATTACCCTTTCTCTCTATTAGTTCGCATCTCCGAAAAGTTTTGGCTCCCGCCGATCGCGCGAACTCGAACAAGCGCTTCGCAGTGACTGGCTTGTTTCTTAATTTTTATTTTTTGCTTCGTAATTTGGAAACTTTCTCTTCCTTCTGACTTCCGCCTTCCTCATCCTTATTAATTTTTCCTTGTTACTTCTGCCTTTGGAACAACTTCTTCATTCTTAATTTTTTGCTTCTTACTTCTGACTTTCTTTTGCGATCAGAGCGATGACGGGTGCAGAGGTTCACGGTGACTCCCTCTGCCGGTGGCAAGTGTGCTAAGCACGGGAAGCTCAGAACCCGCCTCAACCGCACCGTAAAACCCCATCATCACTACCTACCCCAACCAGGAATTTGTCCGTTGGTTTCAGCAAAGATGTACGCGCCGGTGAATTCAAAGAAACTCTCATTCCGCGCTACAATTTGCACCTAGGGATAACCCTAACTGAGTGCCATGCTGGCGAGAATTCAATATCCAGTCCCGTATCACCGTCGGGGAACCAGAAGCGATCGATTTTACGAATCTGGTTCGCGAATTCTCACACCGTAACACGGGCAATCGCTAATGATGCGCGAGAAATTCGAATAAATAACAAAGGAAAACCGACGAAAAGGGTAACATGAAAAAAGTTATAGCTATATTGATGAGCTGTTCGCTTGCGCTGGCCGCAAGCGCGATCGCTCAGCAGGAAGAACAGCAACAAAAACCAAAGAAAGAGAAGGCGCAGCCCGCAAGATCGCACCCGGCGAACGAGGCGAGACCGGCGCCAAAGCAAGAGTCCGCCCCCCGGCAGCACGCAGAGACAAACGCTCCTGTGCGCGAGAAAGGACAGCAATCCGGCGAGCCCACTTACAAACCGCACACCGCGACGAAGGTTTCCGGAAGAGAGCCGGCTCGCGCGAACGCCGCCAGGGAACAGACGGAGCAGCCAAACAAAGAGCGCACTACGACGAATGAGTCTGAGAATGCGAACAAGCCACCCGGTCCAGCTCCCGCTAACGAGCGTGAGCAATTCAACAGGGCTGGACCCGGGCCGCAGGCTAACCGGCCGAATGCGCAGGGTAACAGGCTAAATGCCCAGGCGAAAAAACCGGATCCTCAGGCGATTCAAAGGATCAAGACGCAGCACGCGAGTTTCCGCGCGCAGCCAAAGCCGGATAAGGTCCCGTCTGTAAAGTTCAATCAGGGTTACCGCATCAGCGGAAGCCAGCAATGGCAAGGGCCACAATACGAGGCCTTCCGTTCTTACCACCCTGAGTGGCATGATCGGAATTGGTACCACTCGCACTTTAATCGGATCGAGCTGATTGGTGGCGGTTACTACTACTGGAACAACGGCTATTGGTACCCGGCGTGGGGTTATGATCCTTCCGCGCAGTACTATGCGTACGACGGTCCGATCTATGTTGGTTCTAGTGCTGAACCGCCCGATCAGGTGATTGCCGACGTGCAAGCGGCTTTGCAGGAGATGGGTTACTATCAAGGAGAGGTCGATGGGTTACTCGGCCCGTTAACACGCCAGGCACTCACTGCCTATCAGGCCGACCACGGACTTTATACCACGGCGGTCATTGATGAGCCTACACTCTCGTCGCTTGGGATGAGTTAAACAAACAAACTTCCAGAAAAGCCGCCGGGCCCATGCCTTGGCGGCTTTTTCTGTTTCCCGAATACTCCTTCATCTTTCTCCGTTCGATCGGCCAACCAAGGTTGCTGCCACTCACCTACCAGACTGTGAACAACGTCGCTTCGGACGTCCCTTTGCCATTTACACCTGTTATCAGTCAGATTAGCAAAATGTCGAGCTTGGAGTTCAACGAACCGTTAGCCCGCTGCCACTCGGCCTTCTAACAGCTCGTCGATGCGCCACGAAAGGCTGCCCCGAGCGCAACCGTGCAAAACCGATCAACAGCTGATAGCCAATTTCAGCTTTTCGCTTGTCGTTTTTGAACGCCCTGATTCTTGATCCACGCTTCCGTCCGTTCCTGCAACAGATCTAACGGCATCGCGCCGCCATTCAAGATTTCGTCGTGGAATGCTTTGAGATCGAATTTTTCTCCGAGTTGCGTCTTCGCTTCATCGCGCAGCTTGAGAATGGTCAACTGCCCCATCTTGTAAGCCAGAGCTTGCCCGGGCCAGGCGATGTAGCGGTCCGCTTCGGTCTGCGCCAAGGCGTCGTTGACGTCGTTGGCGTGCATGTAATCGATCACCTGCTGGCGGCTCCAGTTTTTGTCGTGAATTCCGGTATCGACCACCAGCCTGACGGCGCGAAGCATCTCTGAACTCAGCCGGCCGTAGTCAGACACAGGGTCCTTATAAAAACCGATCTCTTTACCTAACGCCTCGGAGTACAGCGCCCAACCTTCGGCATACGCACTAAAAAAACCGTGTAACCGAAACTTCGGTAAGCCTTGCAGCGTCTGGGCGATACTAATTTGCAGGTGATGACCGGGCACGCCCTCGTGATAGGCAACGGCTTCGTCATCAATCAGGGTCCGCTTGGTGGGGTTAGAGACTGCAACAACGACGCGGCCCGGACGTTTTCCGTCTGGCGTGCCCAGGACGTAATGAGTCGCGGCGGCTTTGGCGAAATCGGGAATCGGTTCGACAGTCACCGGCGACTTCGGCAGCAATCCGAATAGCTCTGGCAGCTTCGGCTCCATCTGATTGATGTATTTCTTGTAGTCGTCCAGAATCTGTTGCTCGTTGGTCGGCTTCCACCTGGGATCTTTGTTGATCGCCTCTCGGAAGCTGGCCAGGTCCTTGTATCCCTGGCTCTGGGCGAGCCTGGTCATCTCGGCGGAGATGCGCGCGACTTCCTTGAGCCCGATCTCATGGACTTCAGCCGGTGGCACATTAACCGTGGTCATCGTTTTCACGGCTTCGGCATAGCGCCGTTTCCCGTCAGCGAGGCTTTCGATCGAAAGCTCGGTACGTCCTTTCGGCGCGTATTCGGTACGCAAAAAATCCGCAAACTTGCGGTACGCCGGAAACACATCGTCGTTAATCGCCTTGGTGATCTCGTCGCTCAGGTGTTTCTTGTCTTGCTCTGAAAATGTCGCCGGAAATTTTTTGGTCGATCCGAGGAAGGGGTTTGCGGCGATGATGCCGTCGCATTGGCCGGGCAACTTTTCGAGCACGATCCTGGGCGGCATCAGGCGATCTTTCTCGCCCTGTCGCATGACCTCGGTCGTCTGTTCCAGCACACGCGGGATCTGATGCAACCGGGAGATGTAATCCTGGTAATGCTGCACGGAATCGAACGGCATCGCGTTCGGCAGATCGGCCAACCGAGTGTGCACACCATTCTGCTGGTTCACTGGCATCTCGTAATTCTTTAGCGCGTAGTTCACGTCTTCGCGCTCGAGTTGCTCTTCAAGAATGCGATGACTAAGGAGGTCCTTGTCGCTCATCCCATCGGTCGGGATTGCCTTTAATCGAGCGAGAAAGTCGTCGGCTTCGGCGTGTTGCCGCGCGATTTCCTCGAGTGAAACCTGTGCAAGCTGTGAGTTGTAACGGTAATCGCCGTACGCAGTGGCGCGCTCCGGAAGATTCTTCAGCGAAGCTTGATAATACTCCTCAAAAAGCGCGTTCTGCTTCGCCAGCCGGTCAGTAACCGGCACCATTTGCGCAAAAGCAGAGCACACAAACCCAAGAACCAACCCAAAAACCAGTTTTCGCATAGTGGTGGACGGTAGCAGAGTGCCGTCACCACGCACGCCATGATTGGTGGTGTGCCGCGGGAAACTGCATGCTCAAATAATCAAAACAGTCGAAAACCGAGAGTTGATTGTTGAGATACGGCTCATAAAGCCGTGGCTACAGGAGTTCGCAGGCGACACGCCTACCACTACAGCGAATCGTTCATGCATCGTAAGCTGCTTACGATGCAAGGCTAAAAAAACAGAATAGATTTGTGGTTTGCTACAGGATGGCGGGATTGCTAAACACGAAACGTGAAGTTCGCCAGTTGGTTCGCCGCTTGTGCTCTGGGGGCGATTTCTGCGACCATCGCGTACACAGCCAGCGCCGAGGAACCGGCGGCTTCACCGACGCCGTCGATCAGCGATACGGAAGGGGACACGACAAAAGAAGTCGATTTCCCGTCGCCTGACGGAAAATTTGCCTTCCTGATCGGTCATGGTGAATACCAACAAACGATCGATCTGATCGACAAGAAAACAGAGAAGGTCCTTCAACACATCGCTGACGACGATATGAGCTCGGTGAGTTACAACATCCTTTGGGCGCCGGGTTCGAAACGATTCGCTCTCATGACAAGGGCGGGCCATCCAAATCAAGACGTCACGGTTTATTTTCTCAAGGGCGATAAGTTCCAGAAGATCACGATTCCCGATTTGAAGGTGGAGATTCCGGCGAGGATCAGGGCAGGCAAAGAACATCCACACGTCGCGGCCAATAACTGGCAGGAGGCGGAGAAGTGGAACAAAGATGGTTCGCTGCTTTTAACCATCGATAATACGATCGATGGCGCCGGCCATACCGCGAGCGCGACGCGCACTGTTCTGCTCGGGTTCGATAAATCGGGCAAACCCAAGATTCTCAAATCGACGGTGAAATACGAGTCGAGAAATGACGGAGACTGATGGGGAAAAGCGCGATGGCGCGTTTCCGCTTTCTGCGGTCAGGGCTTTTGGCACGGGCGTAAAGAATCAATGTCCCTCCGAATGAGGATCGACGGTCTGAGAACGCGGCTACAGAATCCAGAGCCGCAGTCAGCGCCAGCGGCTACAGCTTCTCGCAGACGACATCCGCCTCAGGTGTGCACCGC
>JBEDUS010000380.1:0-4020 GCA_040414975.1 Candidatus Udaeobacter sp. | reverse complement strand
TGGTGTTGTTTAGTAACGCACGATCACCCAAAGCCGTATTGTCCGTGCCTGTGGTGCTGGAGGACAAAGCGATAAAGCCAACAGCAGTGTTGTTTGCGGCGTTACTGCTGAAAAGCGCTCCAGCGCCAACGGCAGTATTTTCATTCGCGTCGACGTTGCTAGAGAGCGACAAGGCACCGACAGCGGTGTTGCCAATGGCGGTGGTGTTGCTCAGAAGCGAATAAATACCGAATGCCGAGTTGTAAAACCCGGTGGTTAGGCTTGCAAGGGCGAGGTGTCCATCTGCCGTGTTGGTTATGGCGACAGAACCTGGATCTGGCGTCGCCGGCTCGACCGCTTGCGTTTCTGGCAGAAGCGCAAAGCAGCCAAGCGCAAAGATAATGAGACATGGTGGAATTATTTTTTTGAATTGGAGTGTGAGTGCATTCCTATGGTTTTCCTTCCTTTCTTTTTTCTCCCCCGCTAAACCGCTTGTGCAATTGCGGTTATCGCGCCCCTAGCTCTCCAATCGCCGGGGGGCGAACACTTTAGATTTACAAAGTCTGTAGTACTTTAGTGTATCAGGCATCGTCCTACAGGGCGGCTTTGGCAACGGCTGAACGTTTTACTTCTGTCGACGGCGTCGCGTCAGGAATCCCGATTGTTCATCTGCACGCGATCCAGGAGCTAAAGGACGCAATCACTGCGTAAAGCCTGTTTCGCTATCGTTGGCAGAAATATGATGATAATTGTCATTGCTGCCATCAAGTCGAGTTGCGAACTTGGACGTCATGAATGCACAAAAGTACACGATCAATTGGAGAGGATTAGTCAGGACAGGACCGGAATTCGGCTTGGTGGCTGCAATTATGCTCACAGTTTTGGGTCAACTATTCGGTTCAAACCCAGCGAAAGCTCCCAGCGGCGCTCAAGGCGGCCAATCAGCGGTCACGACAAACTCACTCAAGCCACCGGCCCAGGGAAGCATACCTGTTGCCTTTCTTATTTCAGAAGGCGCAGTGATGATCGATTTCACCGGGCCGTGGCAAGTTTTTCAAGACGTCATGGTTCCCGGGCGCGCCGACCCGTTTCATCTGTACACCGTGTCCGAGTCGCCTTCGCCAATTCACGCAAGCGGCGGGATGAAGATTGTTCCCGATTACACCCTTGAAAATGCTCCTGCGCCAAAGGTAATCGTGATTCCGGCGCAAAGTCAGCCGAGCGAGAAAACGCTGGAATGGATTCGCAAGTCCACGAAGAACACCGACGTGACGATGTCGGTTTGCACTGGCGCGTTTGTGCTTGCGAAAACCGGCCTGTTGTCAGGCAAAGCTGCCACTACATATCACGGCGCGTTCAAACAATTCGCCATGGAGTTTCCAGATATTACGCTTAGACGTGGCGCGCGGTTTGTCGAGAACGGAAATCTCGCGACTGCCGGCGGACTTTCCTCTGGAATCGATCTCGCTTTACGAGTAGTCGAGCGTTACTTCGGTCGCGAAGTCGCGCAAAGGACCGCCTATAACATGGAATATCAAGGTCAGGGCTGGATGAACCCCGATTCCAATCAGGTTTACGCTGCAACGCCTGTTTCCACCGCCGAACACCCGCTTTGTGCAGTCTGCGGGATGGAAGTCGATCCCAAAACAGCGCCCAAGTCCACGTTCAAAGGTAGCACCTACTACTTTTGTTCCGACGACGATAAGAAAACATTCGACGCCGCGCCGGATAAATTTGTGAACACTGACAGGAAAAGCTTGTGACGCGTGATGAGCGACGAGTGAAGAATCGACATCGTGGTCGGACACGATTTTTCCCCTCTCCTCCGTCTCGCGCAACTCGCCGAATCGTTTTCGTGGCTGCGCCCGGCACCGAGATCCTCGACCTGGTTGGGCCGTTGCAAGTCTTTGCTCGGGCGTCGGAAATCTTCGTCAGGCAAAATCCTGGCGCGCCACCGATCTATTCCATTGAAGTGGTGACTACTTCCGCTCGCCGTTCATTCGTCGCGAACTGCGGTGTGCGAATCACGGCACACAAAACGTTTCGCGATCTGGGTGGAAACATCGACACCCTGCTCGTAGCTGGGGGCAGCGCGGTTGAGAAAGATGAAGTAAGCGCCGAAGTGATCCGCTGGTTGAAAACCATTGCCGGACGAATTCGGCGAATCGGCTCCGTCTGCACCGGTGCCATGTTGCTGGCGCGCGCCGGCTTGCTTGACGGCCGCCGCGCAACAACGCATTGGAACTGGTGCGAGGTTTTGATCAGGCGTGCGCCGCGCGCTCATGTCGATCCTGATCCAATATTTGTTCGTGACAAAAATGTCTATACCTCGGCCGGTGTTACGGCCGGAATGGACCTTGCTCTGGCATTGGTGGAAGAAGACCACGGCTCGCGACTGGCGTTGCAGGTCGCGCGCAACCTCGTGCTCTATTTGCGGCGGTCCGGCGGACAATCGCAATTCAGCACCGCGTTATCACTGCAACTGACCGACCGGAAACCACTGCGCGAACTCGAGTCCTGGGTGCTCGATAACCTAAACAAACCACTGACCGTTCCAGTGCTGGCGCAACGCGCAGCGATGAGTCCCAGAAATTTCGCGCGGGTCTTCACCAGGGAAATGAAAACCACGCCTGCGAAGTTCGTCGAGCGTCTCCGCGTCGAAACTGCTCGTCGCCGGTTGGAAGAAAGTCAGAACAGCATGGAGTCGATCGCAAGCGAATGCGGCTTCGGAAACGTGAATTCAATGCGCAACGTTTTTCAGCGCGCGATAAGGATTGCCCCGGGTCAATATCGACGCCATTTTCGAAGTACGCGCGCTGTTAAACAAAAGCAGTGAACGAACAACCCGCGAATAAACCGCAATGGCTTTTTGTGCTGGCCCGAGTTTACCTCGGAATCACTTTCTTTTTCAGCGATCACGGGAATGCGCAACCGGATGAATTGGGCGGTTTTCTGAAATACGCACTCAAGAACGGCTACAGGTGGTATCAGGACCTGCTCAACTCCGTCGTAGTTCCCCACAGCTCGACGGTCGGCACACTCGTTGTGATCGCCGAAATTTACGTCGGCATCGCGCTTGTGCTGGGCCTCACAACTCGAATCGCTGCTTCGGCCGCGATTTTTTTGCTTCTGAATTATACGTGTGCCAAAGGTGCTCTGCCTTGGGGACCCGGGATCGATCAGTCCGACATCGTTCTCGCAGTTATCGTCCTTATGAGCGATGCCGGCCGCGTCTTCGGACTCGACAAGTTACTAGCCAACCGCTTCCCGAAACTTTGGATTCTGTAATTGGACTCTCCGTCTTTGTTCTTAGCTCCCATAGCGCATCTGACATTTGGAAATTTCGTGATGAATTCACGCTTACATCGTATATCGCTACGCAAACGTTCTAGCCAATGGGCGCGTTTGACTATCTCTCCGTCCTTATTTCGATCATTCTCGCTCTTGGCATGACGCGCGTGCTTGGCGGCGTAGGCGAAATGCTCCAAGCCCGCTCCGTTAGACGGATCTACTGGGTGCACGCCATCTGGATCATTTAACCTGTTTCTATATCTCGTGATCGCCTGGTGGATTTTTTACCGATGGCGCAATCAGCAGCCATGGACGTTTTTGCTGTTCGTTTTGTCCTCATCTCCCCAACCATCCTGTACCTGGCGTCCCTGCTGTTGTTTCCACGGGAAAGCGATGTCGAACTTGCGATCGATTACAAAACGCACTATTACACGAATCACCGCGCGTTCTTCGTTCTCTTCGCTCTCTTTACGCCGGTCGATCTTGCCGACTCGTTACTGAAAGGGATCCCGCACTTCCTTGCACTGGGGCCAGTATATTTTATCAGTAATACCCTTTACTTCGTCGGACTAACGACTGCTGCGATTACACGAAACGAACGCTATCATGAGTTTTATGCGATCTTCTTTCTCGTGCAGACGATCGTTATCAGCTTTCTCATTTTCCAGGTACTCGTGTGAGTTAAGGCTCACCCGGCGGACCCGACTTTATCCAGCGCTTCACTTTGGCTTCGGAAGCGACCGCCTGCGG
>JBEDUS010000379.1:0-3676 GCA_040414975.1 Candidatus Udaeobacter sp. | reverse complement strand
ATTCCAATGCGGAAATGACCGGAGTGAGTGGCGGACGAAGTTCATGCGAAAGCATGAAGAGGAAATGGTCTTTGGCCGTGTTGGTAGTCTCCAGCAGAACTGCCTTTTCTTGCTGAAGCTCTTCCTCTACGCGTCGGCGTTCGGCCATACCGGCGGAAAGCGCCATCGCCGTAATTGACAGCACCGCTGTCCACCATTGCACGGCAAGAAGCGACTGATTTTCCGTTTCCCTGACGAACGGGCCGAAGCCATGCAGCGTACCCCAGACCGCGATCACGGACAGGATGAAAATTCCCGTGGCAGTTTCGCGTTGCCGAAAGCGGAAGGCAGTCCAAATCACAACCGGTCCGCAAATTAAGGCAATTGGATAATTTCGGGTGGAAACGCCAGGCCACCCGCCAAAGACCACCCCGCTCAATAGCGCCAGCAACAGTAGGAGCGCGCCAACCTCAGCCGCTTCCTTTTTATTCCAACGTCGTTTTGAGGCAACACTCCACAGCAGAATTAGGGGAGTGAAAACAAGAACGCCAGTTGCGTCGCCGAGCCACCATGTCAGCCAAATCGCGCCGTACTTTGCCCAATCGGCAAAGCCGGCGACTCCAAGGCTCGTCACGCCGAAACCAGGGCCAATGACGGCGCTGATCCCTACCGCGAGCGCAAATTTGAAAACGCCTTGTGGACGACCAAAGACATCTATGCCGCCGCCGAATCGATTCACCAGCCAGGCACCCACGAGCGCCTCGAGCGTGTTGCCGATGGCGATGGCAAATGACGTGGCGACGTTTCCCGCAGTTGTGACGTTCACCAGAAATGCGCCGATAAAGATCGCGGGCCACCCGCGATAACCGAGCAAGAGTAATGCGGCGAGCGCGATTCCTGCTGGCGGCCATACCGGCGATGCACTCGCGTGCAACGACGCCAGCATTAAACCGAGTTTGCCGGCGACGAAGTAGATAACGGCCAAGATTCCGATGAGCGGCAGTTTCTTGGTTGCGTTAAAGATCGCAGTGGCGACGCCCGCGATTACAATGCGCATTCTACACGTAATACGGGATTCACAGACTGAAGTTTCATCCGAACGTTCAATGATTTAAAAAAACAGCGTGACTGCAGGTGCGAAAAACGCCGGTTTTCAAAACAACCACTTTATAAGGACGGTCCTCGGCTAGGCTGATCAAATAGCCATGGATTCGCGCTCACCATCTAACGAGAATTCGGCCCAATAATTGCGCCTTTAAAGGCGTAATTTTGGGGTCTAATCCGGTTGTTCGCCCGTTCTGTGGCGACGACCACCCCCGCGGCAGGTTCTGGCATTGTCCGGCAAGCACGCGGCTCATCAGAAAATTTTTCGAAGCACAAAAAGCAGAATGACGGCACCCACCGTTGCGATGACAAGCTCTCCAACGAGCCCATACGCGACGAGATGCAACAGGCGAAACAAGCATCCGCCCAGCAAGGCACCGATGACTCCGATAATGAGATAACTGACGATTCCCTTACCTTCCCTTTTTGTGATCAAGCTTGCGAGCCAGCCAGCCACCAGACCAATCAGCAAGAACCAAACAATTTCCATCAACATAGATACTCCTGCTACGTTCGCGGTGGTGTACTTCGATTGCTCGTCTGATGTCAAGATTGAATGGTCGAGGACTTCAAATGTTTAGCCACTGCGAGGATAAGCGGCAAGTTCAGATTTCCGAGCGACGAGCATCAGGATGAATTTGTAAGGAAGAAAACGGCGGACTCGGCGACGGATTGGAACTGCCTTTGCGAAGGTGTCGTTGTCGACGAAGCCCATTTTGCCGCATCGGTATGAAGAACGACGGCGAAAAGTCTGGCGTCGTTTGAAAATTCCGCCTTGAACGTATCTATTGACCAGACCTTAGGATTGCGTTGAGCGAACTACTGGGAACGCCTGCATCGGGTGGTGCAGAAGTAAACAGAAGGAGCCGAAGCATGAAACGGATGCTACTAATACGATGACCTATCAGAAACTTAATAGGCTCCACCTTGGCCCCGAAGAGCAAGGAGAGCGGCGGGGAGGAAGAAAGGAAGAATCATGCACCCATTGACTCAGCTAAGAAAAACAACTTCACTCTTCGAAGCAACAAAGAAACACGAATCACATACTCGCAAAGGGACAGTGAGGTGGTTTCATTCGATAATAGCTTCAATCATTGTCCCAGCTGGCGTGATGTTGGGAGTCGCCGCGCGGGGCGGTATCCCAGGTTTGCCGGCGCAAAACGATATCGGGAGCGCCTCGCCTACATTCGAAGCGCGTACTGCAGTGCACAAAACACGGACGGAGTCGCAAACGGCGATCCAGTTTCCAAACGCGAAGACCAGAACGCGAATTGAAGCTTTTTCGCCGCCGCCGCCCACACGCGGCAGCTTTATAGCAAGCTGGGGAAGGGTGAGCGGCATAAAGGGCTACCTGCTGGATGTGTCCACGAACGACTTTTTCAACAGTTTTGTGAATGGTTACCATGACTTGGACGTGGGCAATGTGACGGGGCGGGTGGTAACGGGTCTGGATCCGGGCACGACCTACTACTATCGAGTGCGCGGTTATACTGCCACTGGCCCAGGTAGCTACTCAGAAGTGATGTCGGCTACGACGGTGTCTACTACAGGGCTGATCATTAACGCAACGTTCGACAGCTCTATCACCGGTAATCCAAACGCGGCGGCAATTGAGGCGATGATTAACCGAGCCATTGGCATTTACGAGTCGCTGTACAGCGATCCGATCACGATTCAGATTCGTTTCCGCTACGCAACGACTGACCCAGACGGCACTCCTCTGCCGCCGAGAGTTGTCTCGCAATCTGACTACGTGATCTACACGATCCCGTGGAGCACGTATATCAATGCGTTGATAGCGGATGCTACAACGAGCAATGACTTCGTCGCGAACGCGAGCCTGCCGGGAGGTGCATTATCCGCGAACATTAACCCCGCGGGTGCGAATGGACGGGCGGTAGGACTATATACGCCGCCAGATATGTTTCCAAACGGAACGCTCGGCGGGCCGTACGACGGTATCGTTACGCTTAATTCTAACTTGCCGTGGCAGTTCACACGGCCTGTCAGCGCAGGCAACTTCGACGCGCAGCGCTCGACTGAGCATGAAATTGACGAGGTAATGGGTCTTGGATCGCACCTCGGCCAAGCTGGCAGCGATCTTAGGCCACAGGATTTGTTCAGCTGGTCCTCGCCCGGGATCCGGAACCTGAGTTCAAGCGGCACGCGCTATTTCTCGATCAATGGCGGCGTTACTAACATTGTCAATTTCAATCAAAATCAAAACGGCGATTTCGGTGATTGGTTAAGCGCGCCCTGCCCTCAAGAAAATCCGTATGTCCAAAATGCATCTGTTTGCACTGGACAATCTTCCGACGTCTCTGCGACGTCCCCGGAGGGCATCAATCTTGACGTGATTGGGTACGATCTCGTGAACGCGCCAGTAGGTGCGAGCGCAGCCAGAGCTGCAGTGGGTGATTTCAACAACGACGGCCACCCGGATTACGTGCTGCAAAACACCAGCACGCATCAAACGGCCATCTGGTATCTGAACAACAACGTTTTCATATATGGCGCCTACGGCCCGACTCTTGCCCCCGGCTGGGGGCTGGGGGGTGTAGCGGATTTTAACCGCGATGGCCATCCAGATTAT
>JBEDUS010000378.1:0-7877 GCA_040414975.1 Candidatus Udaeobacter sp. | reverse complement strand
TATGGAATGCATTGGATGCTAAACGTGCTGGTGAAAGGCGATGAGAACGGTTTCGTCCTGATTCGCGCGCTAGAACCGAGAAGAGGGATCGAACAAATGAAGGAACGCCGCGGACTTAACGACGTGAAGCGTCTGTGCTCCGGACCTGGCAAGCTGACCCAGGCGCTCGCGATCACCAATCGCCATCATGGAATGGATTTGTGCTCCGACCCGCGACACTGTTTTGCCCGCAACACTAAGACGCCTGGGGATGTGGTAGCTGACAAGCGCATCGGTATCACGCGTTCCGCACACTATCCGTGGCGTTTCACTTCGCGGGGAAGTGAGTTCGTAAGTCGAACAGTGAAGCTGTAGCGGCGGACTAAGACCGCCGGAAAATAGTTCACGGCGCTCAGAGAGCGCCGCTACAGTTTATTGACTCGCAGTGTGATTGATCGAAATTCTTCGCTCAAAATGAACAAGGCTAGACAGCGCGTTTTACTGGGGATGAGCGGGGGAGTGGACTCCAGCGTCGCCGGGTATTTGTTGCGCGAACAGGGCTACGAAGTCATCGGCGTTACCATGAAAGTGTGGCCGCAAGATTGTATCTCGCGCGCAGAAGATAAATGCTGCGGCCCACAAGCGATCGCCGATGCGCGCGGCGTGGCACATTCACTCGGAATTCCGCATTACGTCGTTGATGAAGCCGACCAGTTCGAGCGACTCGTCATTGATTATTTTTCCCGCGAATACCAGGCGGGCAGAACGCCGAATCCATGTGTGATGTGCAATGAGAAGCTCAAATTCGGCAAGCTCTGGAGCAAAGCCGCGGCCTTGGGTTGCGACTACATCGCGACAGGGCATTATGCGGTCATTGAAGGCTCTGTAGTCTCGCAGGCGCGGGACGATCCCGGCCGCCCCGATGCGCAGTTCGCCTCTGAATCTGCCGGGGTCACCGACCCCGGCTATAGCTATGCAACTTTGCGAAAGGGTATCGACCCGCGCAAAGATCAATCGTATTTCCTTTTCAGCTTGCGGCAGCCGCAGCTTCGTCGGGCACTTACTCCGCTCGGCAAAATGACAAAGCACCAAATTCGCGAAATCGCGCATTCGTTAGGCCTGAAGGTTGCGGACAAGATCGATAGCCAGGAAATTTGTTTCGTCCCGGGGAACGATTACAAAGCGTTCTTGCGTTCGCATCTTGGCAAAAATGAGTTTCATCGCGGTGAGATTTACGATGTGGCCGGGAATTTTCTAGGCGAACACGACGGCATAGAGCTTTTTACAATAGGACAGCGCAAAGGATTGCCGGGCGGTTCGCCGCGGCCGCGCTACGTTGTCGATCTCGATCCGGCGACCAATCGCGTCGTTGTGGGAGATGCTGACGATTTGGCGACGGACGAATTCGAAATCGAACGGGTGAATTGGCATCCTGTAAGCCAAATGAACGGCGGGGGCCGCGCGCACGCTGCCGGGGTCACCGACCCCGGCTACAGCCACAAAATCGAAGCGACCGTGAAGATTCGTTACAGCCACCCAGGGACCCGCGCGACGGTGACTCGTCTCGAAGACGGGCGCGCGCATGTTCGCCTGCATCAGCCGCAACGGGCCGTGACGCCGGGACAAGCGGCAGTGTTTTACGATCACGATATCGTTCTCGGTGGTGGCTGGATTTGCCGAAACGCTTCTACGGGTCATCCTGAGCGGAGTGAAGCGAAGTCGAAGGATCCCGCGATGGTACTTTAACGTGATGCAGCGGGATTCCTCGACTCGCTCGGAATGACCGTTTTTGCTGGACCAATGGCCGACGAAATTTTGCTAGCCATCAGCACTTTTCCTGACGCTGAGACGGCCAATCTCATCGCGCAAACATTAGTTGAAGAAAAGTTGGTGGCGTGCGTGAACCTCATTCCGGGTGTTCACTCCATCTATCGGTGGAAGGAAAAACTCGAAACAGCCGGCGAAATCATCGCCTTTTTTAAGACCGCCCGGGATCGAAAAGAGGCATTCCAGGAAAAGCTGTGCTCGCTACATCCGTACGAAGTGCCGGAGATAATTTTCGTCCCTGTGGGCAGCGGGCTACCGGCTTATTTGCGTTGGGTCGCTGAAGGCTGTGCTAGCTGATCGCAGCCCGACGCCTTTTCTTTCCTAATGTGAAAATGGCTGCTCCAATTGCGTTGGCAATCACAGTTAGGGCAATGATTTTCGCGGCGAAGCTCAGAGGGCTGGGCACGTCGATAATTGGGTAGACAGTGAAAAAGATGGCCAGCAAACAAACACCGAAGCCGCATATCGCTGCAATCCGAACCCAAATACGCGCCCGAGATCGAATCCCATAGGCGCCCGCGATTGGAATAGCGAAAAGAACAGCATACACAATCCCATAGAAAACGTTCGCGGCATTATCGACGAGTTGAAAGGCTTCCTGTATTCCCGCGCCAATCTGACTGGAGACGGCAATCAACAAGGTCAGCGCGCCAACGAACACGATTGAGTTGATGGGCGTTTTGTAAATCGGATGCAGCCGTGAAAACCACGACGGCAAAAGCTGGTCCCATCCAGCGACCATGGGGAGCCGTGAGCTGCCAGTGAAATGAATGCTCGTTGAGGAAATCGAGCGCACTGTCATCATTAGAATGCCTAACGACGCAATCGCGCCGGCGATTTGAAAAGAGCGCAGGCCAAGGCTCAAGGTTTGCGGCACCGGTCCGATGAGATCGATCGGTCTGTTTCCAACAAAAGCGAGAACCGAACTGGTCCCGAAGATAAACAACAGCGCGATGATTGGGGAAGCGATCATGACGGAGCGGCCAATGTTGCGCGCTGGTGTCCGGGCTTCTCCTGCCAGGATGGCGACATACTCAAATCCACTCAGTGCGCCAACGGCCAGCTTGGTGAATATGTTTAAGCAGAAAAAGATGGACATTGCCGGTGCCGCAAACGGCAGCGGGTCGTAGCGCTTGAGATCGCCGCGCGCGAGACTAACGAATGGCAGCACGATCAGCGCGCCGTACGCCAGAAACATGGCAACACCGCCAATGTTATGGACCCATTTGCCTAACGACAACCCACGAATCGTGGTCCATGCCAGACCGGCTACGAGCGCGCAACTAATCAGGGAAACACACCATTTGTTATTCGGCATCCAGGCGGCATTCTCTCCAAGCGCGTAGGATATATTCGTTGTGACAAACATCCCGCCCAGTGCGATTACGGTGATCGAAAGTAACCAGAGATTCCATGCGACCATGAAACCGGCAAACTCGTTGAAACCGAGCTTCGCCCATTGATACAAACCGCCCTCGAGCGGCATGATGCGATTCAAATAAATCACCACTGCGGCTTGTGGAATGTAGAAGAGTAAAATCGCTAGCAGCCAGAAGAAGAGATGCGATTGACCAAGCTTGGCCGCAGCGCCTACCCAGCTTGAGCCAACGACGAAGACAATCTGCATTACGACCAAGTCGCGCAAGCCCAGCGGCTTTTTGAGCGCAACACTTTGTTCTTCAACTCTTCGTTCTGCGCGAACTAACTCGGTTGTCACGACGCGAAATTGTAGGGAATGCGTTTCGCTTGCCTATCCAAAACCGGCAGCCGGTGCGTTTGCCTTAGAACGCAGGGTTTAATCGTGTTCAGTTCTTTTGGGTGGGGCCGGTCCGTTTCGAAATTCGCGATGTCGAACTCTTCCCCCAGCGTAGGAGATGTAAGCGCCGGTCCCCAAGGTGATCGCGCCGAGCAAAATCACGGAAACAGCGAGAGGCGCGGAAGATTTTGGCCACTTAATTGGCGCAGCGATGGCGCAAGCGCTCAAAGCTCCGAGCACATAGAAAATCCAGATCAGCTCCTCTGCGCGGTGCATGTGTTCATCAAGCCAGGCTTCTCCGTCGTCGTCAGTCATCGATAAAACACGGTCGTAACCTTGCTCGCCAAATTCGTAAACGGGCCACGCTGAAACGGAGCTAAGTAGCACGAGTATCAGCGTTGCGATTTGCGCCCGCCGGTTCCTTAGAGCCAACGCTATGATGAGCCCGACCCATCCAGTGAGAAGCCCATAAACCGGCAATGGATTGAGCAACACATGAATGTATTCCGGCTGTCGCAAGTCGCGAAGCAGGGTCTCACCCAATAGCATTCTGGCCTCCATCTTCCGAACTATGTCGAATCACCATTTTGTCATTCCGACCGAGGTGGAGGAATCTCTCGTTTTCAAAAAGACAACCGTTAGAGAAGTCTGCACACGTTCGCGTAAAGCTACCGCTTGGCAGGCGACTTCGCTCGCCATGACAAATTTAAAAACCGGAGCGGATCAATCATAACTTGCCGTGCCATTGGGTACCGGAGGCCTCTGCGGTTCGCGCAACTTGGTTCGGCAAATATTTTTGCCAGTTGGCAATGGTGAAATGCCACCATTCGGTGCGCAATCCCCAAAACCCCGCGTTTCGCATTGCGATCTGCAGCAAATGCACGTGCGCGCGAATATCGGCATGAGGACCCACGTAGCGCCACATTGCAGCAGGCGTAAAATTGTCGAAGTCGCTGGGCATGCTCACGGGACGGTGCCAGGCATCGACTAAGGTTGCATCGACTGCGACGCCCCAACTGTGCAGCGATCCGACGCCAATTTCGGGATTCGCGACATAATCGCTGTTGTGTGATGCCTGCCAAAGCTTCTCCTGCACAACCACGGGCCGATAGGCATCCCAGATTTTCAACCCAAATTGGTAGCGCCGCAGATACGCCTGCGCTACAGCCAAACGCGAAGCGACTTCTGGACGTGCGAAAGCGCACGTTCCGCGAGGATAAAGCGGGTAACCCACCAGATTATTTCGCCCCGCATAACGCAGTTCAACAGCGATCGTCGGATCGACTGATTGGATATCAACGAGGGGGGTGCCGCCCTTTGCATCTAATGACAGCACCGCCGCTGCCATCGCGGCGAATAAGGGAAGGTTAAAGCGTCGCATTAGATGGGTCAGTACGCTGCTGTCGCGACTTGGGCAGCATCCGTTTTTGACAGGCGTTCAAGAAGAAGGCGAGCGCTATTTTCAGGGACTTCGAAGCGAAGTTCCAAGTTTGAGCTGCTCGATCTTACAATCTCGGGTGGCCGAGAGTAAAGCAACAGTTCCGAGTCCGGCAGACGCAGCCATTGCTGTGGATTGTCGTGCAAATTTCGCGCAACCTCCGCGGCTGGCTTAGAGGAATTCACTTTTATGAGCACTCTGGCTCTTACCGGACTTTGTAGATTGACTGCCAGGCCCAGTAATTGTGAAGCATCGAGCAGCTCAGGGGTAAAAATCGGATTGAAAACACGCGCAAGATCGGGCGGGTCCCGGGAAATGAGTCGTAATGCACTCTCGCGGTCGAGCGCCTGGAAGCGATCAAAGAGTTGGCCGGTAATCTTGAGGTCCGGCTTCATTCCAAGACGCACCAGCACTAACTCATCTACTGCAGTTGGTGCTCCAACGGCCAGCGTTGCAGGTCCGACCCTGGCGACGGCAAAATCCGGCGGCCGTTCCCAAACCGGCAGACCGCTAATGGCGCGCTTTTTGAACGCCTGATTGCTGGCGATTGCACGAATGACCTTCGGAGTGCCACGCCGCGCTTCAACCAGGATGAACTCCCGCGTTTCTCCGGTCTCGCTGGTTGTAACCGCGCGAGTAATGCGTGTTGCATCCCAAGACAGGTTCAATCCCGGAGTCGATGCAGCCGCGCCGATTAATCCCGCCCACAGTTTGACCTGGTCTTTCCCCCAGCGCCTTGCGAGGTCTACCCGTGCAAATTGATCGACGTTGATTGACAAAATTGTGTCGGTTTCCTGTGGCAGCCATTCGCGACCTCGCGGAGATTGGAAAATGACAAGCAGCGTGATCGCAAGCAGGACCAGCACCGAGAAAACACTGAAATAAAATTTCCGCAGCTCCTGCTTATCGATCTGACTTGAGAGCAATGCCAGCTCCGTCTTGTGCTCCAAACGCCGATCGACCGCCTCGCGGCGTCGATGCGCCTCGGCCAGCAAATGCGGTGCGTTTGGCGGCGCAACCCCTTGGGCGGAAAGGTGGCGACCAATACTCAAATACGCCGGATTCTTCCGCTCCTCGACTGTTTGGTGGCGCGTGCGTGCGTTGCGTGCTGCTTCTTGTTGCGCGTGGATGTTATCGCTCAACTTTCGGTCGCGCGCTTCAAACTCGCTCCGTGTGCGCGCAATGTTTTTCTCCACCGCAGAAAGCTCGGCATCCGCTGCATTCAATTTTTCTCTGGCCAATCGCGCGGCCTCCGCGCTGCCAAGGCGAGCCCGAACCAGTTCCGCCCGCTCGTCTGGAAGGCGCGCTCGTCGTGCGCTGATACTGGCGGATCGCGTTTCCAGATCCGCGGGAGCCGGGTTGAGCGCATGCAGGTCGGAGAGTTGTTTCAAAAGATCACGATCGGCTGCCTCGCTTTCCTGAATACGTCGTTCCACTCCAGCAAGTTCGCGCTCGCAGACGTCAACATTGCTTTTCGTTTGGTTACGCTTTTGCAAAACTGGCTTCTTTTCCGCCTCCAGTTTTGCAATTGCATTCGCTTGTTCGCGCGCGTTTTGTTGCCGTTCTTCTTCGATACTTTTTATCCCTTCTTCGATCTGTGCGATTCGAAGTGCGACCTCCTTTTGTTCCTGCTCCAGTTTCTTAAGAGCGACGATCTCATTTCGCAGTTCAGGGAAATTGGCTGCCTGGGCAGTGCCTTCGCGGCCGAGATTGATTTCGCTCCTTTGCAGGAGACGCCTCTCGTGACGAAGCGCCATGCGCGTTCGCTGCCGACGGACTTTCAATCCAATCTCGCGAAAACCAGTGCGAATGAAACTCACAGCTTGATTGTATTACGTAGTCTACGCTTCTTCCGATTCGGCGAGTTTTGCCAGCACAGCGAAGTCTTCGAGCGTAGTCGTGTCACCGGTAACTCGCGCGCCGCTGGCGATTTCTTTTAGCAGGCGACGCATAATTTTGCCGCTCCGCGTCTTCGGGAGCGCTTCGGCGAAACGAACTTCGTCCGGTTTCGCGATCGCCCCGATGTGCACGCCAACATGCTCGCGCAGTTCCGCTTTCAGTCCGCTGGTGGCATTAACACTCCCTTTCAACGTCACAAATGCGACGACGCCCTGCCCTTTAAGTTCATCTGGTCTTCCGACAACTGCCGCTTCGGCAACCTGCGGATGACTCACCAACGCGCTTTCAATTTCTGATGTGCCGAGTCTGTGCCCTGCCACGTTGAGGACGTCATCGATTCGGCCGACAATCCAAAAATAGCCGTCTCCATCGCGCCGCGCGCCGTCTCCCGTGAGATAATTGCCTTTAAATTCGCTCCAGTATTGCTCCCGATAACGGGCTTTGTCGCCATAAATCGTGCGCAACATTGATGGCCACGGCCGGCGAATGATTAGCTTGCCGCCCACATTCGCTCCGACTTCATGTCCCTTCTCATCAACAACGGCTGGATCGACTCCGAAGAACGGGAGCGTCGCGCTGCCTGGTTTCGTCGGAATCGCGCCCGGCAGAGGCGTGATCATAATTGCGCCCGTTTCAGTCTGCCACCACGTGTCGACCACGGGACAACGCTTGCCACCAATATTTTTGTAATACCACATCCATGCCTCTGGATTGATCGGTTCGCCGACGGTGCCCAGAAGACGAAGCGATGAGAGATCGTGTTTGGCAACCCAATCGTCGCCCCAGCGAATAAATGCACGGATCGCCGTTGGCGCGGTGTAGAGAATGTTAACCCGATATTCTTCAATGATTTTCCAGAACCTATCGGGTTCCGGCCAGTTCGGTGCGCCTTCGTACATGACTGTTGTCGCGCCGTTGGCCAGCGGGCCATAGACGATGTAGCTGTGGCCCGTGACCCAACCGACATCAGCAGTGCAC
>JBEDUS010000377.1:0-4000 GCA_040414975.1 Candidatus Udaeobacter sp. | reverse complement strand
GCGCAAGGCCTTCGATCAACAGGTGTGGCACAATCGAAGCCGCAAGACCCAAGCGGGGTAGCCGGCGGGACAGAGCGGCCTGGCGGGGAACGTCTGGAAATCCGGACGAACGATCTCACGCCGTTGCGTAGCGAAATTGAGACTGCGCTGGAAGGCACACGCCGCGTCGGCCAGATCAATCCACGCAATCCCGGATTGCAAAACGATGCAATCCAGCTGGCAAAGAAGGTTATGCGGCGTTCGCTCACGTGGTACACGCGACCACTGCATTACTTCCAGGGCGGAGCCGTTCGGGCGCTGCAACGTATCGAAAGTGTGCTTCAGAGTCATGAACAATCGCTCCAGCGTCTCTCTAGAGAGCTCGGCCGTCAGACGGCCATAATTTCAAGTGGCGTAGCCGCTCTGAACGCTGAACTGGATGAAAAAGTGGCTGGCCTGCGGATGAGTGTAACGGAGTTGACGGACCGCGCCGCCGGATACGACCTTCGACTGAGCCAGACCGACGCGAAGCTGGACAAGGTCAACGCGACCGAAATTGCGACGCTGCGGTTCGATCTCGTACGACTGCATGAAGAACTGAGGGATATGCAACTGCAGAGCCGGCTTTGTGAGCGCGACCTGCGGCGCGTTGCGCATGAGGCTCAGAGCGGCGCATCCGCTTCAGCAGGACGAAAGCCGACCGCGATGGTTTCATCGATGTTCCCCGTGGAGATCAAGCGCGAGTCAGACTTTGACTACTTTGCTTTTGAAGACCTGTATCGAGGCAGCGAGGTCGATATTCGGTGCCGGCAGAAAGCCTATGTGGAATATTTTCGCGGACGGGACAATGTTCTGGACGTGGGGTGCGGCCGAGGTGAATTTCTGGAATTGTTGCGGGACAACTGCATAGACTCCAAGGGCGTGGAATCGGGAACCGACCAGTGCCTGCTTTGTCGAGAGAAAGGTCTGGACGTAGTTCAGCAAGACCTGTTTTCGTACCTGGAGGGAATACCAGACGGCTCGCTGGGCGGTTTATTCAGTGCGCAGGTCATTGAGCACTTGAGCTCTGGGGATCAGCTGCGATTGGTCGCACTGGCGTACCAGAAGACCAGGGAAGGTTCTCCGGTTATCGTTGAAACCGTCAATGCGCAGTGCGTCTGGGCGATGATGCGGATCTTTTTCCTCGATCCTACGCATGTTCGTCCCATGCATCCTGAAGCTCTGCAGTTTGCAATGAACTCGGTGGGTTTCAAGAACGTGGAGATTCGGTTTTCCACTCCGATGAGCGAAAAGTGGATTCCTCTCCTGCGACTGAACGGCGACCTACCCGATTTGACCGAGTTCAACCGACGAATACAAGATCTGAACGAACTCGTGTACGGCGGTCAAGACTACGCGGCGATCGGATGGCGCCAGTAGGCACCGTCTATCGGTGCGATGCACCGAGGCAGGAGTGGAGCTGCGCCGTTTCGGCGAGCCACAAATTGTGATAATGCTCGGTGACCTCAACCGGATCTCCGTGCGCGATTACAGCACCATGCTCCAGCAGGACTACGCAGTCGCATTGGCTGACGACCTGCTGCATGTCGTGGGAAACGAAGAGGATGGTCTTACCGGCGTCGCGAAACTTACGAACCCGGGCAAAACATTTTTCCTGAAACGAGGCATCACCCACGGCAAGAATCTCATCGATGATGAGGATGTCGGGATCGACTTCGGTAGCAACGGCAAAAGCCAGCCGCATGTACATGCCTGATGAATACTGCTTAACGGGTGCATCGATAAAGTCGCCAATCTCGGCAAACTCGATGATGGCCGCTTCCCGTCGCTGCATTTCCGCCTTGGAATACCCCATGAGTAGGCCATTCAAAAGGATGTTCTCGCGACCCGTCAGTTCGTGATGAAATCCAGCGCCCAGTTCGATGAGGGGAGCGATCTTACCTTCCACGTGAACATGCCCGGCGGTTGGCTTGTAGACTCCTGCGATGATTTTCAGCAAGGTGCTCTTTCCCGAACCATTACGACCGATAATGCCCAGCATTTGCCCCTTGGGCACTTCGAGCGAGACGTTCTTGACTGCGTCGAAGTCATGATAGGTAACTTCGTGACGCAACAATTTGGAGAAAAGCTCCCGTAGCGTATCGGGGCGCTCCTGGATCACACGAAAGCGCTGAGTGACGGCATCAACCCGAACCGCGGTTCGACCTGTCAAAGATTGGAGATCAGACATAGAAAACGAATTGATCCTGATATTTGCGGAATAGTCCGAAGCCGACGAATAGGGCGAGAAATGCGCACAAGAACGACATTGCAACGGACTGCCATCTGGGCAGCATCCCGTTGTAAACCGCCAGTCGAAATCCGTTGATTACATACAGCATCGGATTCAGCCGGAAAAGCCATTGGCGCTTCGCGGGAATCATATCAAGTCCGTAAATGATGGGCGTGAAGTAAAACCAGGCGGAGAGGACGACCTGAATGATGTGGGCGAAATCGCGATAATAGACATTTGCGGTTGCGAAGAAAAAAGTCACGCCGAGGGTAAAGATGATAAGCGCCAGCATGGGAACGGGGAGGTAAAGCCAGGTCCAGTAAAACGGATGGCGCATCAAGGGAACGAGGATTGCGAGCGGGATCAGCGACAAGAGGAGATTAATGATATTGGAAATCACGGCCGCAACCGGAAAGACCAGCTTGGGCACCGCGACTTTCTTGATCAACTCTCCATTGCCCACGATGGCATCGACAGCATAGCTCATGGATTGGGAAAAAAATGTCCATGGCAGCAAAACGCTTAAGAGAAAGATCGCATAGTGCTTGACGGAAAACTGCATGATGGTGGCAAAAACGAGGGTCAGAACGAGCATAGTGAGAGCCGGATTGAGTAGGGCCCACAGGAAGCCAAGAGCCGAGCGTTTGTAACGGACTTTCAGCTCTTTCAGCGCAAGGGCCCAGATCAACTGCCGGTATTGGTAGGTATCGCGAACAAGCTCCTTCACCCTGAGAACTCCTTAAACTGCACGAGCGACGATAATCGACGCCGATAGGAAGCGTTCGGAACCGGATGAGCAAGATCCCCAGTTTTATCGAGCCACGCGTTAAAAACTGCCGAGCCGCTTGCCGTTTCGCGGCTGGCGACACTCAACTATTCTACCGCGAGAAGCAGCACATGCAATTCTGACAGCGATGACGCCGAGACTGCACCAAGCTCAACAACGCGCGCTGTAACTACAAATATGCACATTGAGATGGAAGTCGCAGGCCGTGGAGGCTCGCACGCGGGCGCAATGAGCAAGCAATGATAAGTTACTAACTTGCTATGTTTTCATTATCCAATCCGGTCGAGGTGAGCTATAAGTGGTTTGATCATGGCGTAATGCTTCCGATTGAAGGCGATCGAGCTCCCTTGCCGGCAAAGGTTGCACCGGGCGCGTCTGTTAATTTGACCGTGAAGGGGACAGCCCCGCAGACGGGTCAACAGCTAGTTCTTAAGATAACCTTGGTGCAAGAGGCAGTGGCTCGGTTCATGAGCAAGGGTGCGCCAACTCTGGACATACCTGTCGCTTTGAAGAAGCAGCCGAGGTCGGGTCTACATGAATCAAACGCTGCGAATGTCGGGATGCGCAGCATCGCGTTCGGCCAGCCCGGAGGCGGAAGGATGATCATATCTGCGACGGAGACTTTCAAACTGCCGACTCTTTCTAATGCCGGCCTTGTGCAACATGAACTTTGCCAATAGCAACAGTATTTGTAATCCGTAGACGGTACTGGCTACGAAACTGATTTGCGAAGCCTCGGCAAAGTAGCGGGTGGGAACGGCAATTTCTTCGATCCTGAAGCCGGCGGCAACGGCCTGGGCGATGATTTCCTGGTCGAAGATGAACTTGTCTGAGTTCATACTATAGTTCACGGTTTCCAACAGTTCACGATCAAAGGCGCGATATCCGGTGTGATACTCGGAGTGGTACAAGCCGAAGGTCAAGTTTTCGATCCAGGTAAGAAAACGGTTAGAGAGAAACTT
>JBEDUS010000376.1:0-2964 GCA_040414975.1 Candidatus Udaeobacter sp. | reverse complement strand
TACACGTCCGGTGGCACCACTACGGCCATCCCCAATAAGTTTCCCTATGCTCCTTCGCCCACGCCAAATTTCAGTGCCTTGGAACCGATGTCTCTGAGCGTATACGACCCGAATATTTCGATTCCTTATGCTGAAAACTACAGTTTAACGATTGAACGCCAGCTTGGTTCCAGTTCCGTCGTCTCGCTGGGTTATGTAGGATCTGAGGGCCACCGCCTTTTGATAGCTCACGAGATTAATCCCGCAAACGGCGCTCTGTGCGTAAGTACTCCAGGTTGCGCGACGAGTTTCCCAAATCAGGAAGCCGCTTTCCCCTCGATTACGCCCTACCCCGGAAACATTTTTGCGTCCATCGGCGAGATTTCTACCGTCGGCAACTCCAATTACAACGCTCTCGAGGCAACCTGGGATAAGCGCCTCGCTCGCGGCCTGCAGTTCCTCGCCGCTTATACTTACTCGCATGCTTTGGACGACGGCTCTGGTTTTGAAAATTCCGGCTTCAATGGTAACGGCTTTGGTGGTTATGGCCAGACGCGATCGGTCGATCCCTTCGACCAGAAACTCCGCGACTACGGATCTTCGATCTACGATGCGCGCCATCGGTTTGTGATCAGCTATGTCTACATGATCCCGAGTGTGCGGTACTTCAATGCGCTGAACAAATTGCCCAGCAAACTGACAGATGGTTGGCAGATCAGCGGAATTACGACCTATCAGACTGGCTTTCCGTTAGATGTCGTGGATAGCGCGCTGCCATCTCTCGAAGCGAATGGTTCTACCTTCTATTGCTCGTCCGGAACCGCCTGCTGGGACGTGCCCAACGTGACGGGTCCGATTCAGTATGAGAATCCTAAAACCAGTTCCAACAATCTTTGGTTTAACCCAAGCGCATTTTCAGCGCCGTCCGCGGGCACTCAGGGAGATGCCGGTCGCGACATTCTGCGCGGCCCTGGCATCCAGAACTGGGATTTCGCGCTGATGAAGCAAACTGCATTTACGGAGAGCACGAAACTGGAACTGCGCATTGAATTTTTTAACATCTTCAACACCACCCAGTTTGCTCCCGCTGGAATCACGACAGATATAAATGCGGGCGCCACTTTCGGCAGGGAAACCCAGGCCCGGAATCCGCGCATTATCGAATTGGCAGGGAAGTTCTACTTCTAGGTCGCGGCCCCAAGGCGTAACCGTGCCGTGCGTGGGCTCTTTGTAGCTCAGGGCGCCTGCCGTATTTTACGGGCACCCTGGAGCTTTTCGCCAAATTCTTCTGCGATCCCGGCGAACGCCGCAAGCAAAGCATCAGGTCAGTCTTGCCGACGCCTGCGTTTGACGATCGCCTTCGGTCGAGCTGTGCTAGGCAAAAACTCCGTCGCTCTCGGATCTCTCTGAGAAATCCTGGCTTGGATACAATCGGCGTTCCGGTTTTTCCACGGCGCGGCAACCCACTCGCCGACAGAAGCGGCGTACCATCCCGCCTCCATGTGCAGAATCGTGTCCCCGCCTCTCGAGCGATTGGGCGCTCGGCTGTGGCTACCGTCAAAGCCAGAACCCGTCGCAGCCTGGCATCGAGCTGGCTTTCGCCTGTTCTGGACTTGAGATCCTGCCGCCAATAAGCCGTACTGTTCGAGCACGCCTCCACCAATTTGGCGACTGATTTACTGATCGTTAACATTCGAATTTTGAATTTCCCTTTTGGAAGGAGAGTTTGCAAACTATCCTGGGCAGATAGTTCGGCGCAAGTGGGCACCCCGCCTTTCCACGTCGAAATGGCCTCCACCGCAGCCGGTCAGATCCTCGGGCAGGAGGATTCGATCTCAGTCTAGCTTTCACGGCTGGTTATTTCGCCAAATTCGATCAATGCCATGGTAAACGAGAATGTCCTACAGCGCCGACTTCCAAGAAGCAGCCATTGAGTGGCTTCATAAAGTCGAAAGCCACGTAACAGCCGGTAGCGCGCTACATGAAATCCTGAGCGGCATTGTCGATTGCGCGGCCGCTCTGGTGAGCTGCGATTCGTGCTTCGTTTACTTGCTCGAACGCGACGAACTGGTCTTGCGAGCTTCCAAGAATCCCAGTAACCGCGCAGTCAATCGAATCAAGCTGCGTGTAGGAGAAGGAATCACTGGATGGGTGGCTGAACATCTACAGCTGGTAGCGTTAGCTCACGGCGCTTTTCGCGACGCGCGGTTTCGGTTCTTCAATGAGTTACCGGAGGATCGCTACGAAGGTTTTTTATCAGTGCCGATTCACTGCCGTCAAAAAGTGGTCGGCGTCATCAACTTGCAACACCGTGAACCACACGACTATGACCGGCGACAAGTTCAGCTGATTTCCGCGCTGGGGTTCCTTGTGGGGCCGGCGATCAAAATCGCTCAACTCGAGGAGAGAAATTATGAACTTTCTCAGCAACTTGAGGATCGCAAGGTTTTAGAGCGAGCAAAGGGAATTCTTCAACGCGAACTGGGACTCAGTGAAGAAGATGCTTACATTACGCTTCAAAAGCAAAGCCGCCAACTCCGCAAGCCTCTGCGCGAAGTTGCTCACGCCGTAATTCTCGATGCAAAAACAAAACCGGATAAGCGGGTGCGTTAGTTCGCTGAGTTGGCTGACCATGCCGCCCGAACGCGAATGGCATCGTTGCCTGCGTCAAAGGATTACGGTCCGTGTCCATTTCCAGAAACGCCGCCACCACGAGCCGAACCGAAGCCATCGCATCGCCGATTGCGACTTGGTTTCGGTTGGCTGAGCGCAGATCGCCAAAGTCTCTAAGCACTGCTGACATTTGGAAGCAACGCCATGAGCTGCGCTGCGATCAGCGTGAAAACAGGGAATTAAAACAACGACTAAGTTGAAGACTGTGGAAACCAATCAGCTGATTCATTTGACCAAGCTTATTCTTTCCTGCCCGCCTTTATAGTTAACGGGAAGGTTTGTCCCCGCAAGCGTCAAGGGTCGCAATAAAGG
>JBEDUS010000375.1:0-30433 GCA_040414975.1 Candidatus Udaeobacter sp. | reverse complement strand
ACGCGTATCCTGTCATGTTGAGCGAAGCGAAAAATCTCTGATTCTAATCTCGGCATTATCGAAAGCATTACTCTGAGATTCTTCGCTTCGCTCAGAATGACAAATGCCTGGCCGCTTCAACGCTGCTTCTCGATCAATTTAACTTTTGTAACTTTTTTAACGTTGTAACCTTGTTTCATGTCATGCGTGAAGATGGATCCGGCATTACACCAGGGGCAGAAGCCGCCCTGGATCAAAGTGCGGTTGCCATCCAATCCGGTTTTCTTTTCGACTAAGTCGCTCATTTCCGACCTGCGCTTGCACACGGTTTGCGAGAGCGCGCAATGCCCAAACCGGTGGGAATGCTGGAGCCAAGGTACAGCGACTTTCATGATTGCCGGCGATCGTTGCACCAGGGCATGCGGGTTCTGCGCCGTGATAACCGCAAAACCGTTCGCGCTCGAAGAAGACGAACCGCAGCGCGTGGCCGAGGCGGTGCGCCGGATGAAATTAAAACATGTCGTGATCACGGCTGTCGCCCGGGACGATCTCAAGGACGGCGGTGCCGACCATTTCGCGCGTACCATTACGGCAATTCGCGAAATGGATCTCTCGGTGATCGTCGAAGTGCTCGTTCCTGATTTTCACGCGCACGATTGGTGCATCCAGATCGTCCTCAACGCTTGTCCCGACATTTATAATCACAACATGGAAACAGTGGAACGCCTGACCCCCGTTGTGCGGTCGCGTGCCAAATACCGCACCTCGCTGCAAGCGTTACGGCGTGCAAAGGAACTGTCACAACAAGTTGTGACCAAGAGTGGTGTCATGCTCGGGCTTGGTGAAAAGGAGACCGAGCTTTTTCAGACAATGGACGATTTGCGCGAGGTTGGCTGCGAAGTCCTCACGATGGGTCAGTACTTGCGCCCGAGTCCGAAGCATTTACCTGTGGTCGAATACGTGACCCCGGAGCAATTTAATTACTACGGCGACATAGCGCGCAGAAAAGGGTTTCTCCATGTCGCCTCCGGTCCGCTGGTTCGCAGCTCATACCACGCGGCCGATTTTCATCCGGTGGTGCGTCGATGACAGAGACCGAGCGCGATCCGCTCGTTCGGATTCGTTCGCAAACCGCTGCAGTCATTCCTGCATATCAGGATGAGAAACATATCGGCGATATCGTCCGCCGAACTCGCGAACAACTCGATCGGGTCCTGGTGGTGGATGATGGTTCCAGCGATCAAACCGCGCAACGCGCGCGGGAAGCTGGCGCGGAAGTCGTTGTCCACAATCAAAATCGCGGCAAAGGAGAGGCGATCAAGACAGGGCTGGGGTACTGGCTCGGCGCAGCGAGTTCATCCGGTCGTACCCCCGGGGAATTGGATCAACAAGTCATGTGGATGAGTCTCCTCGACTCGGATGGTCAACATCTTCCGGAAGAGATCGACCGGTTCCTTGCGGCGGCAGCGTGCGCGACGCAGCCGACGTTTTTAATCGGCAACCGCATGAACAATCTCACCGGAATGCCATTTATCCGGCGCGTCGTGAATCGTTACATGAGCAGGCGGATCAGTCGCGTTTGCGGACAAGAGATTCCTGATACGCAGTGCGGTTTCCGAATGGTAGATCGACGATTGGTTCCAGAGTTACTTGGCGGCGGAAACCGCTTCGAGTACGACACTGAAGTGCTCATCATCGCCAGTCGCAAAGGTTACCGTATCGAATCAGTCCCAATCACGACGGTTTACTCCGACCAGGTAAGCAAGATTCATCCAATGCGCGACGCTCTGCGTTTTCTTAGATTGATGAGGCGCTATCGAAAGTGCCCGGTATCCACACCTGTAACCGTCAGAGCTTAGCAATTGTCGAGGCAGCCCCGAGCGATCAGGGCTTTCTTGCCGGGAGAGGTTTTGAACTTTTGAGGATTTCCGACTCAGGTGTGAGCTGCGCCGGTTTGCCGCTGAAGATGACCCGATTTGGCTTTTCAGCGAGCGTTCCGACGAGCTCCTTGGCGTATGTGGTGACCACTTTCAGGTTCAAGAGGGTCACATGCAGTTGTCGCAAGTCTTCATCAAGCTGTTTGTCGGTCGATTTGATAAAACGATCAGCGCTCCCGAATAGATTGTCCGCTCCCTTGGCCACGCCCTCAAAGTTTGTGATCATGTTTTGGACATTGTCCGCGTCCATTTTTAACGAATCAGCGAGGGGTCCGAGTTTCGGCGTAAATTCTCCGAGATCCTTTTTCAAACCGTTGACCGTGACATTCAAATTATCGAGCAGTTTGTTTGCATTCTCGAACAATGGCCCGGCTTCTGCGGTGATTTGTTCGAGGCCGTACGCTGGATGGCCTTCGATCGCCGCATTGTTTGCCAACGTCTTACCTCCAGGTGTGCCCGCTGAAAGTGAAACAAATTTTGGCGAAAGCATAGTGTCGGAACTCAGCGTAGCTGTTACATCGGTAGGCAGTGGCGGAATTTTATCATCGAGACTAACCGTTACGCGCACGGCATCTTTCTTGTTTGCGCTGGCTTCACGCTCTTTGGCTGTGAGATGACGCATTGCGATCACGCGCCCTGCTGGCGCGCCTGCGTAACGCACTTCGGAATTAACCTTGATGCCCGTCACGTCTTCATAATTGATCTGCAAAGTTCGCGTCGGTTTTTTTAGGCGATAACCCGATAGCGCGAACGTCAGCGCCCCCAGCAGCACGACACTGCACGCGATCACAGACAGTGCGACGAGATAATCCGATAGATTGCGTTTCTTGAGGTTCATGAATCACTCAAGACGATCCGTCTGGCATGACGAATGACGAGCATGTTCGCCACGTTGAACCGTTAATCGTTGAATCGGTAAATCATAAGTTCGACGTAACGATTTAACAGTGTAACGAATCACGGCGGGTAATGGATTTTGGTTATTCATCACGCTCTCGTCAGGCTCTCTTGCGATGGAATCTATCACGCGCTGCAACCAACGGGCGCGGTTTGACCTGCTGATGGTGCTCGTGCTCTTCTTGTGAAAGATTCAACGGCACCGGACCGTCAGCCTCGCCGTGGATAAATTGTTGCACTTCTGGATTGGGATTGTTCCGGATTTCATCCGCTGTGCCTTGTGCCAGAATTGACCCATGGCCGAGCATGATCATGCGCGTCGCGATGCGAAAGGCGCTGGTCATATCGTGGGAGACTACTACCGCGGTCATGTGGCTTCCATGCGTCAGTTTCAGTGTGAGTTCATCTACTACAGCGGTCATGATCGGATCGAGCCCCGAAGTCGGCTCATCGCTAAATAGCAATTCCGGGTCGAGCGCAAGCGCGCGCGCAAGGCCAACGCGCTTTTTCATCCCGCCGCTGATCTCATCGGGCTTAAGGTCTTCAAAACCAGTCAGGCCGACCATTTGGAGTTTCTCTTTGACGATCTCTTCGATTTCATCTGGAGCCTTGTCAGAGTGCTGCAAAAGCGGCAGCGCAACGTTCTCACCTACGGTAAGCGAAGCAAGGAGCGCTCCAGACTGGAACAACATCCCGAAACGCAGCCGTACACGTTCAAGCTCACGTTCACTCATGGTTGTGATTTCTTTGCCGAAAAGCTTCACACAACCCGAGGTCGGTTTCATTGCGCCGATCAGGTGCCTGAGCAAAGTGCTCTTCCCGCAGCCGCTGCTGCCCATGATAACCACTGTCTCGCCGCGGTGAACGTTAAAAGAAATGTCGTCGAGCACGGCGCGGTCGCCGAATTTTCGGACCAGATTGGTTACTTCGATGATGGTTTCGCTGTTAGCGTTCATCCGCTAAAGAAAAAGATCCCGGTCAACACTGCGTTCATGACCAACATGGCCAGCAAAGCCTGCACAACCGAAGCAGTCGTTGCCTGACCGACGCCTTCGGCCCCGCCTTCAACGGTCAACCCCGCGTTGCACGCGATTGTGATTATGATCCACGCGAAAACGACGCTCTTGATCATTCCCGAATACAAGTCCCAGGTCTCGGCGCTTTGCAGTGCTTCCATCACGTAGCCAGCGGTATTATAATCGAGTGCGAAACGGCATACTGCCCAGCCGCCCATGATGCCGATATAATTTCCAAAGATGGTGAGCGCCGGCAGCATCACCATCATCGCGAGAAAACGCGGCACGACGAGGTATTGAACTGGATTAATTGCCATCACTTCGAGCGCCTCGATTTCCTCGGACACTTTCATCGTTCCAAGCTCCGCTGCGACGGCAGAGCCGCTGCGGCCTATCACGATCACGGCGATCAAAACCGGTCCCATTTCGCGCAAAAGTGTGAGCATGACCAGATCCGGAATGTACATTTCCGCGCCGAGGCTTTCGAGAGAATGAGCGGCCTGCATTGCCAGCGTCACACCCACACTAAACGCCGTCAGTGCCACCATCGGTGTCGCGCGCACCCCGATGGCTACCATTTGCCTGAAGATCGGGCCGATTTTGAAAAATTGCCCGGTAAACGGTGCGACCAAAATCCAGTAGAGCAAACCTAGATTAAGCTGGACGTAATTTTTCACTAAGACTTCGCACGCGCAGAATGACAAGGAGGATCGAATGAAGAAAGCGCAAAAGTTTTACAACCGATGGTTGTCCCCATGCGGTGTGCAAAGGACTGCACGCCCTACCGATGGCGTTGAATGTTTGGCAGGGCGCGTCACGCAGCTTGCTCGCCGTGGCGAGTGCGCGCCGCCCTCATTCGCGGTCCCCCGAAACAATACTCCTGAAATCCAATCCCAAGTCATCGAAGATTACCTGTGCTGCGTTTCTTCCTGGAGCCATTGAGACACCTGGGCCAGGATGGCTTCCAGAACTGCACAGGTAAACATTGGCAACTGGGGTTTTGTACTCCCCCGAGCTCGGGAATTGGGCGCAACGAACCGCTTTGGTAGGGGACAAAGGCACCTTGGCCGAGCGTGCCTCGGACCGCACTGATGATCCGGCGTGAAATGTCGACCGGTGAGTGCGCGACGCGTTTAAGAATTTTGGCCTTCAGATCGGGTATGTAGTTAGCAGTAATAAGCTCAATCAGGTAATCGGCGTAAGGTTCGCGCGCTTCGTCCCAGGTGTGTCCTACGATTCTGCCGGTCGCATCGCCGGTGATGAGATAGGGGACACTCAGAACCACGAATTTCATCAGAGCCTTGCCGGCCGGCGCGCGACTGGGATCTATGGCGGAATCATTCCAACCAACGATCATCGGAGCTGAGGGCTATGCGCCGCCGCGGCATTGCAGATAGACGCGCGCGAAGAAATCGAGCGATGGTTCGGTCAAGTGAACATAAGCAGACTGGCGGGCAGCGGCTCCGGCCTTGTAGTTAATAGGACTCTCGAGCGCGACAAACATTACAAAAACCGAATCGCTCCACTCGTACTGCTCCATCTTGGTGACGATTTCTTGCCCTACCATCCCGGGGCCGAGCAGGTCGATCACGAGGCGTCCCGGGTCCACATTCGAGACGATCACTTCACGTACAGGAATTTCTTCGCCGCTTTTCAGCCGTACGGCAGCGGCGCGTTCGGCACCGCCCAGAATTTTCTCGACAAGCACGTTCGTGCGGATTTCGCCGCCATGCGCTTGGAGATATTCGGCGAGCGCAAGCGTAACGCGATTCATCCCGCCTTTAACGAGGTTGTTGCCGACGTTTTGTAAGACTGAAGCGAACAGCCAACCGAGCTCGGCGCCACCGGCATCGTCGGGCGAGGCGCCGAGAAACGTCGCGAATGAACCAAAGAGAGTTTTCGTTGTTTCGGCTTCGAAAGCCTGGTTCGCCCACGATCGAACACTCTGCATACTAAAGCGGTAAGCTTCCATACCTGCAGGTGATGCCGCGAAGTCTGCTGCTGCTGCGGGAAATGAAGGCGGCGGCGAAAACATGCTCGCAGTGATGGCGTCCTTTTGCGCGAGAAAGCGGTTCATCAACACACGCCATGTCTCGGCGTCCTTGAACGAATAGCGGGACATGTCGCTGACTGTCTTTTCAATGTCGCGATGGACGCTGATGATGTCACCATGCGGAAAGGCGTGCGAGAAAGGGATCTCGGGCTCGATAAGTTCGTAGCGATTTAGCAAACCCAATTCGAGTGGGACCGGTGAGAGATTGGCGAGTTGGTATCCGCTTGCATGCAGATCCGACCAAAAGCCGGGGAGGGTTTCTTCTTCGGTGACCGTCATGCCGCCGACGGTGTGATATTGTTCAAGGACGAGAACCTTGAGCCCGGCCTTGGCCAGATAACATGCGCAAGTGAGGCCATTGTGGCCTGCGCCGATGACAATGGCGTCGTAATGGTTCTTCGGCATGCTTAGGGATGCAACAATGATGTAGCGCATCGTCAAGCGTCTTGCATAAGGTATGGCTCTTAAGAAGAACTCAACTGCATGTCGACCTGTGACCGCGCCGCTTGATTCGTTGCCGGGTGCTTCTTACGGTCGAGGTCGCTTGATCAGAGCAGAAAGCAATGGCTCAAGGTGAAATCGAGGCTGTCCGTGGGCTGTTGAGTTCCAAGCCGCGCCCTGCTGGATGGCTGGAACGCCGAAAACGCCTTGACGATGTCGGTTCTGTTTGGCCTGTGGCTGACGACGTCAAGCTCACCGCCATTGATGTCGATGGGGTACTCGGCGAATGGTCTATCGTCGCGGGCAGCGAGCCCTCCCGGGTTCTGATGTTCTTTCACGGTGGCGGTTATTGTTCCGGTTCAATCGTCAGTCACCGTCGTCTGGTCACTGAGGCGGGCCGGGCCGCTGGAGTCCGAACACTCGCTATTGGTTATCGACTGGCCCCCGAGCATCCGTTCCCCGCGGCGTATGACGACGCGTTAACCGCGTGGCGTTTTCTGCGAGATCAAAATATTCCTGCTGCGCACATCGCGGTTGGCGGTGACAGCGCCGGCGCTGGCCTCACAGTGGCGTTGATCAGTCGGCTGCGTGATGCACACGAGGGACTGCCAGGCTGCGCGTGGCTGATTTCGCCGTGGACAGATCTGACGATGTCCGGCTCGACGCTTTCAAGCAAGGACGCCGTCGATCCGCTTATTCACAAGGGATATCTGATTGAATTGGCCGATGCTTATCTGCCCACCGGAATGGATCGGAAAGACCCGCGTGTTTCCCCTGTTTACGCAGACCTCAAGGGTTTTCCTCCAGTACTAATTCAAGTGGGCTCAGCCGAGACTTTGCTTGATGATGCTACTCGCTTTGCAGCTGTCGCTGGCGCAGCCGACGTCCGCGTGAATCTGGAAATCTGGCCGCAGATGATTCATGCATGGCCCTTATGGAACGCGCATCTTGAACCCGGCCGCCGCGCGCTCGCGAGCGCCGGCGAGTTTATCAGAGAACACCTTGAGAGCGATGAAGGCTAGCATGTCGTGAATGACCGCGACAACAGCGGACGGCGCTCTGTGCATGACAAGCATGTTAACTGAGTGCTAAATCAATCCGCGTTTGCGAAAATCGCCGAGATTTCCGCCCGAGGAGCGCTCGACCAGATCGATAGTAAATTTGAGGAGGCAGACTTCCCAGGCGTCATCGACACCTTGAATGATGGCGCTGAGCGGTTCGTTTGCGCTCTCGACGCGGCGTTTAGTTCGGTTGATCACGGCGTCGATTGAATCGCGCAACGTTTGCTCGCTAAGATCGGTTTTGCGGAACTGAAAGCCGTAGCGGAGCACCGCGATATTCCTGGCGTGCTCCCGCAGTTGATCTACGTAGCGCTCCGCCTTTTCTCCGAAACCTTCCAGCAACAATCGGTAATAATGTTCCGGCGTAAGGATCTGCGGGCGCTCTGCGTGAATTTTTCCATTGCGAATCCGGACCCGATCCACGCGATCCATCAGTTCCGAGATAAGATAAAAATTGAAGCTAGTGCTGCCGAAGGTCGCGATCTGACGCTCAGGCGCAACGATCACGTGGGTGTTTTCAATTGCGTAATCGAAATCGTCCCTGGTCATTGTGGATCAAAAAAGCTTAGCGTCACCGGCACTGCATTTAAAGGTACGGTTTGACTCCGAGAGGAATTGAAACCACGAAGCAAAGATGATGATGAATGCAAGCTGCGGGCTTACGGCGCCGTGTCGCGGCGTTCGATGGGCGCAGCGCGCCGACCGTGGTATTAATCGCGTTGTGCTTGCTGTTGCTGGCCCTGCGGTGGCGATTGAAAGAGCGCTGCATATTGACCATAGCCTTCCGCTTTCAGCTTCTGCACAGGAATAAAACGCAGTGCTGCAGAATTCACGCAATAGCGTTGGCCAGTTGGCGCCGGGCCATCGTCAAAGACGTGACCGAGATGCGAATTGCTTGATTTCCCACGAACTTCAGTGCGCTCCATTCCATGTGAAGAATCTCTTTTCTCCACTACGTTATCTTTTGAGATCGGCTTGGTGAAGCTTGGCCATCCGGTGCCGCTATCGAATTTGTCCAGCGAACTGAATAACGGCTCGCCGGTGACAATGTCGACGTAAATTCCGGCCCTATGATTGTCCCAGTAAGCGTTGTGAAACGGAGTTTCTGTCCCGCATTCACGCGTGACGTGATACTGGTCCTTGGTTAATTGTTTTCGCAATTCAGCCTCGGCTGGCATTGGCTTGGTTGGATTCATCTTATCAGCCTCTTTTTTCTGCGTTTGAGCATAAGCAATGAAAATCGAGCCGACAATGACAACGATCGCGCCAAGCAGACCAACCCACACTGTCTTATGCGATCCATGATGCACTTGTATCAAATGTGTGTTTTTCATACCCCTGAAGTCTTGATCGATCCCTTAGCCTTCCTTGACTTCCCCGAGAGTGCCAAACAATCTACCCGCGATCGCTTTCTCTCGCAAATCATGCAGGCGCGAGATTGATCTCCTTTAATTGAATTCGCACGCAAGCTGAAAAATGGTTTTCTCACCTTTTTCTACGGAAAAATAAGGGCGAAGTTTCTCATCCCACCGGCCGATTTTCCGTTTAATCGGGCCGACCGGCTTCGGGAACGCGAATGTAGCAACGCAGTGCAATCAACCCGATCGGCGCGATCGATGCTGCCAGAGCAAAGATAAGCCACATTGTCGCGGGATGATGCGGACCGTGTTCCGGAACGAACGCAGCCAGCAACCATCCGCCGGTTCCTACAAGAATCTTGCCTACAAGGAATGGAAGGTAAGCCAGTGAGCCGTACGATGCTTCCTGCCCCTTGGGTGCGATTGCTGCGGCATATTCATAGACCCTCGGCGAGTAGAAGGCTTCTCCAAGGGAGTATACGATCAGATACAGAGCCGACATGATGTAGTACGGGTGAATGCTCCCCTGTAATCCGAGATACCAGTGACCGAGCCATTGGCCGATTACACTGTTAGCGACGGGCTCGAACCAGTGCGTCGGCAGCGCCATGATAAATACGCTCGCCGCAACGATCATTCCGCCGATCACAACCATTCGATAGGCCGTGTACTTTTGCGTGAGTGCGCCAACGACCGGGGCCAGGAAAATAATCATGACCGCATTGATCGCAGAAATTTTTCCAACAGGCGCGTACAGTCCGAGTTCGCGAATGCCGAACTTCGGAAACACATAATCCATCTGCAAGAAGATCGCTTTGAGAAATCCGATTAAGAGAAAAAAAACGAGCAACCGGTAGAAGCCGGACTGACTGACCAGCCGCCGGAAAAGATGCGCTGTATCCATCGCGCTTTTCCGTACGGTCGCTCCGATACCAGTCCAAAGGGATGGCGCAGTTCCGTGATCGCGGAGCGAATCATCAATCACAGGTCCTCCGTTATTTGCCTCCGCGCCGCGCCGCAGAAAGTAGATCACCGGAAACAACACGACCTCGAATATCAGGCTGACAATGAACAGTTGTTGATAAGAGCTTGGTGCAAACCCGAAGATGCTGACGTGCAGATTCAGTTGGCGGACGTAATCGAATATCCAGCCCGACGCGAAATATCCGACGTTCATGACCGCGTAGATGATCGAGAACGCCATCGATCGCTGAGCTGTCGTAGAATAACGGCGCGTAGCCGCCAGCAACACTGGCGTCCCGAGCGCTTCGCCAACGGCCAACGGGAGAACGCCACAGGCGAGCGCTAATGATGGAATTGTGGTAACGACCATTACACTGCGAGCAACGGCGCAGATCGCTACGCCGAGGAAGAACGTGCTGCGCAAACCGATCGCATCCGTGACTGACCCAGCAAGCAACGTGAAAACAGTCATCGCCGGCGCCCACACCCAGCCGACTAGCGCACCTGCCGCCTGATCGCTAAAGCCGAGATCCTTCGACAGCCACAGCACCATCGTTTTGTTCGTGACCGAGTAAGCAGTGTAGATGAGGAACTTGATCAGGAACGTGAGCCACAACTCGCGCTGCGCGCTCTTGAGCACCGTGAACTTTGCGATAAAACCGCCCAATCCCGTCGCGACGACGGGAGGGACGGGCTCTTCGGGAACAATTGCCTCTTTGACTGCTTCGCTCACTGCGATTCGCCAACTAGAACATGACCGTGATAAATGCGCGAATAATTGTATGGCGTCTGTGTCAGACGCCGAGTGGATCGGGCCGCCGCATTCAAACAATGCGTTTCACAGAAACGCCCTACAGCATGTTTGCAACGAATTCGCGTGCATCGAATGGTGCGAAATCCTCCAGTTGTTCGCCGGTGCCGACGAAACGCGTTGGAATTCCAAGCTCGTCCTGAATTGCAACGACGATGCCGCCTTTGCCGCTGCCATCGAGTTTTGTGACAATGACGCCGGTTAGTCCAATGGCGTTTTGGAATTCGCGCGCCTGGCTGAGCGCGTTGCCGCCGGTTGTTGCATCGACCACGAGTAGCCTTTCGTGCGGCGCATCCGGGTCGTGCTTGGCGAGCGTGCGTTTCACCTTTTCAAGCTCGGCCATCAGATTCTTTTTCGTGTGCATCCGGCCGGCTGTATCGCACAGGAGAAATTGGATCTTGCCGTTGGCACCTACCTGATATGCCTCATAGCAAAGCGCTGCAGGATCGGCGTTGTATTGTCCTTTGATCATTTCGACGCCCAGCCTTGTTGCCCAGATGCCAAGTTGCTCAATTGCTGCGGCGCGAAAAGTGTCTGCAGCTGCCAGCAAGACGCTGTGGCGATGTTTCTGAAGATAACGAGCCAGCTTTGCTGTCGATGTGGTCTTGCCGGTACCATTTACACCCAGCAGCAGGATGACATTTGGCTTACCGGTTAGAGGCTCAATGGCGGCACTCGTTGCCGGCAAAATTCGCGCAATTTCCTGACGCACGACTTTCAGAACGTCATTTATTCCCATTAACGACCAGGCTTCCCGTTCCTGCAGTGTTTTGATGATGCGTGTAGTCATCGGCACACCGAGGTCCGCGCGGATAAGAGATTCCTCGAGCTCGTCCCAGTCGATGGGTTTACCTGCGAAATGTTGGGCTAGCGATTGAAGGAAATTCATCGTTTACGGTAGCCGCTTCGCTCTGCGAAGCGCTGCACTCAGCTGTCTAGCACATCCCGCGTCACGCCGCCCAAAGGTCGACAGCTACAACTCCTTCTTCACCGGCTCGCGAGCAGGCCTGTCCAAATCTTTTCGTACCCGATCGAGAATGCCGTTCACGAAACGGCCTGATTCGCCGCCTCCGAAGGTTTTTGCCAGCTCAATTGCTTCATTGATCGAAACGATTGGCGGTATGTCGTCCCGATAAAGCATCTCGTAGATTGCCAGCCGAAGGACATTGCGATCAACCGCTGAGATGCGGCGAAATTCGTAATTCTCGCAGTACCGGCGAATTCGGTCGTCGATTTCCGGCAGATGCTCGACCATTCCTTCGATGAGCGGCTGTGCAAACTCGCGTACTCGCAGCGTCGCCGGACAGAACTCCCAAAAATCGTCGATCTTTTCCGGTCCTTCGCCGCGCTGTAGATCGCGCCAAAAATGATATTGGATCGCTGCTTCGCGTGCACGCCGTCTTTTGCCCATACATTACTCCCTGCGAAGTTTCGTCATGAGCCCGGCGATTTCCACCGCGGCGCGTGCCGCCTCGGTGCCGCGATTAATTCTATTTTCCAGACAGCGCTCACGTGCCTGAGTCTCGCTTTCGAAGCTGAGCACCACGTTGATCACCGGTACGCCGTAACCAATCGCAATACGCTGAAGCGCATCGGTCACGGAGCGGCTGAGATTTTTGGCATGGTTTGTTTCTCCCTGCATGATTACGCCGCACGCGATAATTGTGTCCGCTTTTTTCTTCCGCGCCAATTCGCGCACTACCACGGGAATTTCAAATGACCCTGGCACATGGTGAATTGAGACTACAGCGTTCGGGGCAACCTCACGCAGCTCTTCTGTAGTATGGTCAACCAGGCCCTGGACGTACGGCGCATTAAATTGACTGGCTACGATCCGGAATGTGCGTTTGCCCTTTTCAAGTCGCGGGCGGCGCGTCGCGTTGGTCGACATTCGTTTTCAGAATTACGATTTGACCTCGCTGCAATCCGCAATCACAACAGATGCCCCAGCTTCGTCTTTTTTGTTTCGAGATATTTTGCGTTGTGCGGGTTGGCCTTGCTGCGTATCGGCACCTGCTCCACCATTTCGAGGCCGTAACCTTCGAGGCCGACTACTTTCTTCGGGTTGTTGGTCAGAAAACGGAACTGACGCACTCCGAGATCGAAAAGGATTTGCGCGCCAAGGCCGTAATCTCGTAAATCGCTCGGGTATCCCAGCTTGGCATTCGCTTCGACTGTATCGAGACCTTCTTCCTGCAATTTGTACGCGTGAATTTTTGCCGCCAGGCCGATGCCACGTCCCTCCTGGCGCATATAAACGAGGACGCCGCTGCCTTCCTCATGAATTTGCCGAAGCGCTGCATGCAATTGGTTCCCACAGTCGCACCGGCGCGAACTGAACACGTCGCCAGTAAGACATTGACTGTGGACCCGCACGAGCGTCGGTTTGCTTTTATCAATTTTGCCTTTGACCAGGGCGAGATGATGCTGGCCGTCGAGCTTCGAGCGATACAGATGCAAGTCGAAATCGCCGTAGTCAGTCGGCATTTTTACGATTTGTTCGAGCTCTACTAGTTTTTCGCGAACACGGCGATGCGCGATCAAACTCTGAATCGTGCATATGCGCAGGCCATGCTTTTTGCGGAACTCCATTAACTCCGGCAACCGCGCCATGGTGCCGTCATCGTGCAGAATCTCGCAGAGCACTCCTGCCGGTTGTAGTCCGGCCATTCTTGCCAGGTCGACGGCGGCCTCCGTGTGCCCAGCTCGCCGCAATACGCCTCCGTCCTTCGCGCGCAATGGAAAGACATGCCCCGGCTGGTTGAGATCCTCGGGAGACGATTTCGGATTTGCGATCGCCAGGATGGTTGTCGCACGATCGTAAGCGCTGATACCCGTAGTCACACCGCGCGCGGCGTCCACCGAGACGGTAAAATCGGTCTTATGTTTCTCGCGGTTCTGCGCAACCATGCGCTGCAAGCCCAGTTGCTCCGCGCGCTCATTTGAAATAGGCGCGCAAATTAAGCCGCGCCCATGAGTAGCCATGAAGTTAATTGCTTCAGGGGTCACTTTTTCGGCGGCCATCACCAGGTCCCCTTCGTTCTCACGATCGGCATCATCCGTGACGATAACAATGCGGCCTTTGGCGACGTCGCTTACGACATCGTCAATTGCGTCAAACTGAAATGTCTCGCTCGCTTTAGTGATCATCGGATCAATACCATTACGTCCGTCCCCGCCTTGAGCAACTCTGGCGCTTGGTCATACTCCGGCTCGTAAATCGCGTTCGCCCCGAAACCCCAGCATTGCGTAATGGGAGAAAAAAGAAAATGCTACCGCAGTTACCCAGCTCATGATGGATAAGTCGGAGAAAATTTTCGTCGCTGGTCATGGTGGCATGGTCGGTAGTGCATTGATTCGCCGGCTCGAAGCAGAAGGCTTTACGAATCTACTTGTTCGCGATAGATCGAAACTGGATCTCAGAGATGGAGATGCGGTTGGCGAATTTTGCGCAGAGGAAAAACCAGCTGTCGTGATTCTCGCCGCGGCAAAAGTCGGCGGCATTAAGGCAAACAGTGATTTTCCGGTCGAGTTCCTTCTTGAGAATTTGCGGATACAGAACAACGTCATTTCTTCAGCCTACGAGAACGGCGTGCGTAAACTTCTGTTTCTTGGCAGCTCCTGCATTTATCCAAAGTTCGCGCCGCAACCGATCCCCGAAACGGCGTTGCTGAGCGGACCGCTCGAACCAACCAATGAAGCTTACGCGATAGCGAAAATTGCCGGGATTAGTCTGTGCCAGGCGTATTCTCGGGAGTACGGAGCGAATTTCATTTCGGTGATGCCGACCAATCTTTACGGCCCGAGCGATAACTTCGATCTGGAAACATCCCACGTTCTCGCAGCGCTCTTGCGCAAAGCGCACGAAGCCAAAACGCGCAAAGATCAAAAGCTCATCGTGTGGGGCTCCGGGAAGCCGCGCCGCGAATTCTTGCATGTGGACGACCTTGCGTCAGCGTGCCTTTTGCTGCTGGACAAATATGACTCACCGGAAATCATCAACGTCGGGTGTGGCGAAGACATCTCGATCCGCGAACTGGCAGAATTAATCTGCGACTTGGTAGGTTTCGATGGCGAACTAACCTGGGACACGACCAAGCCCGATGGCACACCGCGAAAGCTTTTGAATGTCACCAAGCTGCAGGCTCTTGGTTGGAAGCCCTCGATTGGGCTGCGGGATGGCATCGCCCAAACCTACAAATGGTTTCTCGCGAACTATGCAAAGTAAACGATCGCGAACCACGGATTTATACAGTTTATATGACCCATACACGCACGGGTTGACCCAGATAGCTTTCGGCGTTGACTGAGCCGTGATAAAAAACCTACCCGTTGGAGTTGTTGGGGTTGGTCATATCGGGAGCAACCATGCGCGGCTGTATGCTGAGATTCCGTCGGCCGAGTTCACGGCAGTATATGATGTGGACCCCTTCAGGAGCCGCACCATCGGTGGAAAATTTGGCGCGACGCCGGCCAAATCGCTCGATGAATTTATCGAAATGGTAGATGCAGCTTCCGTGGCGACGCCGACCAATACGCACCATGCGATAGCGCGCTCGCTACTTGCGAAAGGCAAACATGTCCTGGTCGAAAAGCCGATCACGGACAATACGGCGCACGCTACCGAGCTGGCAGAGTTGGCGGCGCGCAGCGGTCTTATTTTGCAAGTCGGCCACGTGGAACGATTCAATCCTGTTTTAGGCGCCCTCGAAACACACCTCACTCATCCCAGGTTCATTGAAGCGCATCGGCTCTCGCCTTACTCCGAACGGAGCACCGATATCGGTGTCGTCCTCGATCTAATGATCCATGATCTGGAAGTGATTTTGCATTTCGTGCGCTCCCCGCTCTGGAGCATCGACGCGGTGGGCGTGCCGGTGCTTAGTAAGAGCGAAGACATCGCCAATGCACGCCTCCATTTTGAAGACGGTTGTGTTGCGAATGTTACTTCGAGCCGCATCAGTCCGGAGCGGCTTCGCAAGATTCGCATCTTCCAAGAGGACGCATATCTCTCGCTCGATTACCAGAATCAAAGCGGCGAGATCTATCGACGGGTGGGAGGGCACATCACACGCGACAGAGTCGAGATTGAACGCGAGGAACCGCTCAAGCTTCAACTCGCTTCGTTCATCGAATGCGCGAGCACGGGGCGCGAGCCGCGTGTTTCGGGTTCTCAAGCGACCGCCGCATTGAAGTTGGCAGTCGAAATAACAAAGCGAATCGCGCCGGGTGGGTAAGACGATTGCAGCCCACGAAATCAAATGCAGAGGCAGGCGTGTCGCCTGCGTTGCGGTGGGTTTTGCAGCCGGCACGGCTGCCACTACAGAAGAATGACCATCTATTTTGTCGCAGGTGAGGTAAGCGCAGACAATCACGGTGCCGCATTAATGCGTTCTCTGCGCGAGTTGAGCGGTGCACTCAAATTTGTCGGGCGCGGCGGTCCGCAAATGCAAGGGGTCGCCGGAGGGGATTTCAAGAATTGGATCGGCGAGGCAGCAGTGCTGGGCTTATGGGAAGTGCTCAGGAAGTATGGTTATTTCCGAGAACAGTTTCACCAAACGCTTCAGGAAATTCGGGACAACAAACCTGACGCCGTCGTACTCATCGACTATCCAGGTTTCAATTTGCGTCTCGCGCGTGCACTACGAACGCAAGCGCCGCTGCAGAAAATAATTTACTACATCAGTCCCCAACTGTGGGCCTGGAACCGCGGAAGGATCAAAAGAATGGCGCAATCCATCGATCTGGTGCTCTGCATTTTTCCCTTTGAAGTTGATCTCTACAATCAAGCGGGCTTGCGCGCGTTGTTTGTCGGCCATCCCATGATCGAAAGGTTGCGGGCCCGAAAGATCGACGCGAAGCGTGATCGGAATTTAATCGGACTTTTTCCAGGTAGTCGTTCTCGCGAAGTGCGAAAAATTTTTCCGATAATGTTGGAAACGGCCCGTGCTCTTCAATCGCAAAACCGGAATCTGCGTTTTGAAGTCGCAGCTGCGTCCGGGGAACTCGCTTGCGAGGTCAAAAAACTGCTGGCGGCAAAGGGGTCTCTGTATTCGCCGAGGGGAGAGGCGAGGGGGAGTGCGATAGAAGAAGATCCTGAAGTCATTCAAATTAAGGTCGGCGAGACAGCAGAGATCATGCAGCGAGCGTGGGCTGGGATCGTTGCCTCGGGGAGCGCCACGCTAGAGGCCGCGTATTTTAAGTTGCCGTTTGTACTGATTTATAAAGTGGCGTGGCCAACTTATCTGGCGGCGCGACTTGTGGTGAACGTGAATTATCTTGGCATGCCGAACTTGTTAGCAGGCATGGAAGTCATTCCCGAATTCATTCAGGAGCGTGCGAAGCCGGACGCTATCGTCAAAGCCGTACAGTCGCTGATTGAAAATGCGAACGCGCGCGAGCGGATGATTTCTCAGTTCGATGTGATCGTTGAGAAACTGCAAGGAGCGGCAGTCTCCAGTCTGCCGGGGCGATCTGGAGAACGCCCTTCCTTGATGTGGACCAGTGGAGAGAGCGAACGAGCCGCGCGAGCGATTATTGAAGAGATTGGAAGCTCGAGTAACTGATCAAGCTATGAAAATCTGGGATGTCTCACGAACGCTTTCGAGCCAACTGGCGGAATGGCCCGGTGACGAGCCATGTCGTTTTCGGCTAACGAGGGAAAAGGAGAAAGGCCAAAGCGTGAACCTGGGCGCGATCAGCATGAGCGTGCACAATGGAACGCACGCGGACGCTCGATTTCATTTCGACACGAACGGCGAATCAATTGAGAAAGCGTCGCTCGAAACTTATCTTGGCCGCGCGACTGTGGTCGACCTTGCGCAAGCCTTCCTGGGTTCGAAGGAGAAACAATTGATCACCATCGAGGATCTCTGGCCCTCTACCGAAACAATAGCAGCGACCTCTCGAGTCCTTGTGAAAACCGGTCGATGGAGCGACTCCACAATTTTCCCCGATAAAATTCCTGTGATCGCAGCCGATGTCCCGGCGTGGCTGCAAAAAAATGGGGTCAAGCTGCTTGGCTTAGACCTTCCGTCCGTCGACGAACTCGATTCAAAGTCGTTGCAGAACCATCACGCGCTGGCTGGCGCGGGCATCGCCATCGTGGAATCGCTCGATCTGAGCGATGTCGCTCCCGGCACTTATCACTTCGCGGCGTTGCCTCTAAAAATCGCCGGAGGCGACGGCGCGCCGATGCGCGCTGTTCTTTGGCGCGAGTGAAGAGCAATGAATATTTCCCGCCCTGACTGTCATTCCGAGCGAGGCTCGACATGACAACAAGCGTGCTCGAAGACAAGCGCACCGTTTTGGTTGTTGCGGCAACAAGCTTTCTCTTATTCCTCGTCGGAAATTTGCCGTGGCAACTCGATGACTACGATCAAGCGAAGCAGGCATTCACTTCTTTCCAGATGGTGAAAGAAGGTCACTGGTTGTATCAGCAAACGCCGCATGAACATGTTGCAACCAAGCCGCCATTTGTGGGATGGATTTCGGCTGGTCTCTTCGCAATAACTCAGTCATGGGAGGTGGCTTGGCGATTGCCATCGCTTCTTGCTGCGATTGCGTTGGCGATCTTGTTGTTTCGTGCTGCCAGATCCGCGTATGGACCAGTTGCTGGGCTCATTGCGCTTAGTGCGTTTGGGTTGAATCTGCTGAGTCCGCGCCTGGCGACACTTGTGCGCACGGATATGCCGCTGGCATTTGTGATCTTTCTCATCGGCCTGTTGATTTGGAGAAAAATCGAATCGCAAGAAGAATGGAAATCGCGCGGTCGAGTTTACCTCTTTGTGTTACTTACAATGGCAATGCTGATCAAAGGCCCGATCGTCTATGGCTTTTTGCTTCCAGGCATTGCACTCTTCGAGTGGTGGCGCAGGCGATACGCCCTGGGAAGTTGTAGCCGCGGCACTGTGTCGCCGTGTCAAGGGTCACGGCAGGAGCACCTCGACATACCGAGGCGGCTACAGAGTTCCTGGTCTGGCTGGTGGCCATGGCTCGCTTCGCTAGCTGTCTTTTTGTTATGGGTTACTGGCGGCATTTTGTTTCAGCCCGGTTTCTTCAACGAGGTCGTTATGCGTGAATTTTTAGGACGTTTTGGCGAAGCCATTCATCGACCACAGCCGCTCTATTTTTATTTGCCGCATCTGCTCCACAAATTTGCTCCCTGGAGCATCCTGCTGATTGCGATTGCGATCTTCGATCTTGGGTCGCGCCGATGGAGAATGGGTTCTGCGTTTCGCGAAATGTCGCCCGCGACTTTCTGGCTGCTTTGCTGGAGTCTCGGCGGGTTGATAGTGATGTCGCTGATTCCCTCCAAACGCGTCGATAGAATCTTTCCGGTTATCCCGCCGCTTTGTTTGCTGCTGGCCTCACAGATTGGGGGCCGGTGGCGCTGTAGCCACGGCTCTATGAGCCGACATCAACCTGGCGCCGTTACAGATCCGAGCGGCCACAGGCCGGTGGCTACAGATAATGCGTCAACGCGCATTTATGTCTGTGGCGCTATTGCATTGGTATTCGCGGTCTTCTTTACTGGCGGCTACACAACTTGGAAGGTAGTTACAGGGTATCGCGATCGTCGCGACAGGCTGGCCATCTTTGGGCGCGCCGTTCGTAGTGAGGCAGAAACGCATCACTGGCGTTACGAAATCGTTTCGGCTAGGGACGAAGGGCTGCTGCTCTATTTGCAAAAAACGCGCTACATCGAGCCAGATCGCGCGGTCGCCGACTGGAACGCTGGAAGTCTCGACGCGCTCGTAGCTTCAACAGAGAAAGCTCCAATTCTTATGCCTCAGCTTCGAGGAGTTGCTACCTCTCAGTTGAAGTTCAATGGGGCAAAAAAAGTGCAGGGGACGGGTTACGTTTTCATCACGCGCTGACTGCCTCAAGCAGGTGAGCGCAGCTCGACATAAAGACGCCGCCAGGGCTGATCATCGATGAGCCGCCAACGATGACCCGTTCCGGTTGTATCAGCAGCGAGCAAGACGTCACCTAGCCGCAGCACAAACGTCTCGCTGTCGCGAGTCATGAATTCGAGTGTACCCGATAGAGTGATCACATACTGCACGTGTGGCGCGGTGTGCCAATCCAGGGCTGAACCAGCTGGAGTTTCTTCGAAGTGGATTGCGGTCGCTTTTTGAACGATGCCAGTCGGAAGCGTGACGTTTTCGGCGTGTGAAAGGCCATCGGCCCAGTCTTCAGGTGAACGCAACGAATCATATCAAAGGCCATTTTGTCATAAGTGTGTCGAGTAGACCAAGCTCGATGTTCCCGCGAGTTTTGCTTAAGCCGCGGGCGTCGACCGCGGCCAACCGTGTTGCAAGCTCGAGAATTCTCGGAGTCAACGCGCTCGCAGTTTGCGAAATCTTCTCAAAATGAGCCGTTGCTAGTCGCCTTGCTGCAACCAGACATAACGTCTGCCGTTCCCGTAGATCAGCGCGCTGGCTGCCTCATTCTTGCTCACAAGGAGCGCGTCGCCATGAATCTTCGAAACACTTGTTTTACTGGCCGCGTTGCCTTTGGAATAATGCAGTGAGAAGTACAACGATCATTCAGGGCTCGTAACAGACTGTGGCGTCGTCCCGCCAGCATGGTTGCCTTTATCGACTGGGTAGCTCCTTACTGGTCAGTTTTGAGAATTTTTCGTCCATACCTCGTTCGGTGCGCTGGCGTTTTATCTCGTCCTTCTTTTCTTTCAGCGTCGATATCAATTGGTTCATCCCATCAGCGAGATCCGCGTTAGCGGCAACCCATTCGTTCTTGCTTTTGAACGTGACGCGAGGATAGGCAGCCTGCAAATCGGGTAGGCGGCGGCCTTCTTTCTGGACTCTTTCGACGATCTTTACGAGCCCATCGGTATCGGCGAAAGCGTAACCATTAATGTAAGGACCGACTAGCTGATAAAAAGCATTTTGAGCGTGGAACAGCTCAAACCCAGGATCCCCGATGCTTCCCATCTTGGTCTGATCCGGGAGAACCCCAAACTGGCGGCCGCGATACTGGGCGGAATAAAACCAGTACACCGCCTCTCTTCGATAGCCCAGGTCGTACAGACGGATCGCACCGACATAAAGCTCCGGGAAAGTGAGCCGGTCCCAGTCTTTCTTCATCTCCGCGATGGTAGAAAGAACGTCATTTTCATTTGCCGAAGCCAGACCCGCGCTAAACCGTCCGACGTTGATAGTTGGACCCTTCGAATCGTAGTAGGGCGTGACGTAGACATCAATGTGTGAAGGATTGATCTCCGGCTGCGCGCCGTGCAACGCGAGTGGCACAAAAGTCATCGCGAGGAATGCGCGGATTAGTCTGTGATGCAGCCGAAAAACGATGCGAGGACTCATCGCACTCCGAAAGCACTGCGTGCGAAATTTCGAGAGAGCATTCTCTTGTTTCGCGAAGCTTTGGAGTGCGCCCTGCCTGCCCGCTCGTGTGCGGGCGTCCGCGCGCCGCTTTTCTCGTTTCATTAATACACGATTATCAAGGCGTGGAGTCGTCGGAACAGTCATTTGCTTTCGATCAATTGCAATACGTCTGCGACCGCTTCAGGGCGGCTAACATGTGGGCAGTGTCCGCCAGGCAGCTCCATCGGCTCCACTTCGAGCAACTCTCGAGCAGCCTTGCGCTGCCATTCTGGCGTGATCGTACGGTCTTCGGCACACATGATGTACGTGGACGACACAGCAGGCCAGGCGCGCAGTGGACACGGCTCCTCCAGTGCGCGCTTTGCGTAGAACACCAGCCGTGTCGACAGCGCCCAGTCAAGACGATCAGGCGGACAGTCGTGATACACGAAGTCCAAGGCGACTTTGTCATCAAGCGGATTCTGTCCAACCCAGGCAGGGTTAAACATGGACGGATCGGCCCGGTACTGCTCGACGATGCTTTTACCCGGACGTGGGACCACAGCGGCCAGAAATACCATGCGCCGGGGTGACCAGCATTCCGCAATTAGCGGCAGATACATGCCGCTCGCAGAGTGCGCGACACATACGACATCAGCCGGGTTTACGCCAGAGCGGCTCAGAGCGGCCACGATCGTCTGGGCATGCCAGACCAAGCCCTCGTCAGTCTTGTCGACTTGAAACGCTGGGGTAAGAACGCCATCACCCCGCCGCTCCAGTTCGCGCGCCAGCAGCTTCCAGCCATCTGGTCCCTGCCCGCTGCCGTGGATTAAACAATACGTAGTCATTTGTCCTGATCTGTTCGAACCATGTGGTCGCCGGTATTGCGTCGATCATGTTGCCGGCGTCACGGTAAACATGGATCCTTAAGTTGTCCCGATGGTTCGGGTTGGACTCGATGCACTATGCCACCCCATTATGAACGCTGCGCAGAGTGCGGATTCCACCTGGATCAGCGCAAGGATTGCCGCACTGACTACAAAGCGTGCATGAGCCCCGGCAGTTCCAGGCGGAAGATGGTGGATGTTATCCGGAGAGACGAACACGTAGTGGTAGTAGGCACCAAAGACGAGCGATGCACACATAGCGGACAGGAAAAGCCAAAGTGCCAGCTGTACATATCGGGTCCACACCAGAGCCACCGCGACGAGTGGAGCTAGCACAATGACTACATACACGAAAAGATTCTGTGCAGGTGATAGTGTGACTGCGAGCTCCCTGTGCTCCGCCCCGTGCCAGATGACGACAGCCAGATGGATTGCGCCGAACACCGTAAGAACAATCCTTGCCGCAGTAAGGCCTCGTTGGTTCATCATCTAACGAGAAAGAGATAAGCCATGGCTAGCGTTGAACAACTTTACGGCGGGAGTGCGTCAGCGTAAAGATGCGAATCGCACCAGGGAAGCCGGGCACAGGCATGAAATCCAGGGTGTCGTGGGAAACGCGCTGAACTTGTTTCGGAATGGAGTCAGCCAGCTCGCGGAAGCTTTGGGAGTTGGCGTCATCGATTGGTTAGGTGCAGCGATTCAAAACCCATTAGGCCTACGGGCGGGGTAGCGGCGTTGGGCGAGACCGCGGAGTTGGTGTAGGTCTCGGCGCCACGGATGGCTCGCTATCGAAGAACGCATCCGGCTGAGATGTGTTGTTGATGGCCACACGACCGTCGATCCATGAAGCGAAATGCTTGGTGACGATTGCAGAGGCGTAGTCGTAATCGCTGGCAGCGCTCCTCACTATGCCCGGCTCAGGTTGGCCAGGGAGTGGGCTGACTACGCCCGAGAACGGCATGTCAGCTAACCACGTCAGACCACCGTCGTTAGACTTGCGCACCCACATCCTGTAACAAGGGACGGTCTGGTCGCCCTCCGTGCAGCTGGTAGTCTCACGTGCGTCATACCATACGGCGGAAAGGGTGCCACTTGGGCTGACCGAGAGGCTAGGCTGCCAGTTAGGCCGACTCGTGGTGTCGGTGTTCAACTTCACCGGCGTGCTAAAAGTCTGTCCCTGATCGGTGGAGCGAATGTAATACACGTCGGCAGGGTCGCTCCCTGTGCCGTGTTGGTCATAGACTAAGTGAACTACGCCATTCAGAGCGGCAGGCTCACCCCAGCCTTCGTGTCGCCAGAAGCAACCGTTATCCGGAAACATACAGGCGAAGTAGCCCACAGCGGTGACCCCAGGTCCAGGATATGGAGTGCCGACGTAGGTATTGGTCCAGGTGTTGCCACCGTCGGTGGAGCGGAAGAAGTAGTTAGTGTTGCTATGAGGGAAGCCTCCTCCGCCTTCATCCATCCCAGCGATGTATACGTCCCCTGTGACCAAGTCGCCAGTCATCTGCACGTTGCGGATGAAGGGGCTGCCACTATTGACCTGGTGCGAAGTCCAGGTGTTCCCATCGTCAGTCGAGACCGTGACAAAGAGGCAGCCGCCAGCACCGCAGTTGGTATTGAAGTCGTTCCAGGAAACGTAAATGTTTCCGTAGTTGGGAGAGGCCGAGTTGTTATCCACCCAGCCAGACTCACGGTCGCCGTTGGTCGCATTGACAGCACAGTAATGGGTCCAGCTCGCCGGCGAAGGGTCCCAAGGGGTGGTAGACTTGTAACTGCCGAAGCTGCCGCACGTCCCGTCGTACCAGACCGTGTACCAAGTGCCGCTGTGGCGGCTGTATAGAACGACTGGGTCGCCGCCGGTATTGGGAAAGGGGCTTTGACCGTTGAAGGTGAGGCGGGTAAAAGTGGTGCCGCCGTCGGTTGAGACCGACGCGCCGGAAAGACTGGGAGGAGTGGCGTGGAAGCCTCGTGTGTCAGTGTAACCGACGACGATGTCGTTGGTATCCGGATTGGCCCAGGAGAATGTCGTTGACTGGGTAACATCGGGCAAGGTCTCAGGTCCCGTGATCAGGTCTACGTCTGCGCCGCCATACGACACGGGGGCCATCAGCTCTTGAACAAGCTTGGAGACGCCCCTGTCCTCCCTCGGATAAGCCACAGGTGATCATGATGGCTCCGGCCCGAAGGTTCACTTGCTTGTCAATGCCCAGTTCGTAAATCTTGGAACAGTCAAATTCATTTGGGACGAATGGGTCTTTTGAATCGGTAATAAATGCCTGCTGCTGCCGCACCTGTGCGAGTGCGGAGAACGCGCCAAGCCCCGCCAGTGCCAGAAAAACGCCGGCCAGTGCGATAAATAGGCCAATTAAGATGCGTGGATTAAGGAACGCTGATTGCGAAACGGATTTCGTTTTCATGCGTGATTATGATTTGGATCGAATTTCAGCGTAAACGCCAACTTTCCGACACTGTGGAGTGTATTTGTTTTTCACCCGTCGCTTACAGCTCAGGAAAAGCCTTTATACGCGAAGCGCGTCAAAGATGTCGATAGCTTTCTTCGCGGATGCGAACCGCGCCGCGGAGGCGGCAGGATGGCAAGCGTGTTCAGAACTGCCAAACATTAAGCGCGGTGGTGGTCGAAGGGGCGATGAAACACGATTCATCGAGAATGATCAATCGGAAGACGCGCAGCGGAACCGACTGATCCGAAGCAGTTCTGGTGAACCGATCGCTCCTCGCAATCGTTGTCTGTTTATCGATTGCCATGCTGATCAGTTCGCAGGATGTGGCGGACGCAGGGCCCTTCCACGATATCTTTACATCGATACGTAGCGCAATCGCGCACCCGCGTGAGAGGTCACGACCGCACCGGAGCAGTCGCAAGCATAATGAGACTCCACCGACCGATGTTTCAACTAGTCAGACTCCGAGCAGCCCAGTCGCCGTGCCGCCTGAGTCACGGGAAATCCGCATGGCGAAAGAAGCCTGGAGCGCGAGTCATCCCAAGACGGCTCTGCTTTATGGAACTCTTGCGCCCGGAAACCCGGACTTGGTTATCAGTCCGTTTGCCCCAGAGAGCGGTTATATTGACGTCACCGGTTTTCCGCCCGGAAGCGAAGTAGAAGATCCTTACACAGGCAAAATTTTCCTTACGCCGTAGGATCGGCGATGGTTTGGACTTCCCATGGGGTTCTCGACGGTGAAGGACGAACAATTTTTGTCGCCGACGCGCACCGCGACGACGGAAAGCAGTGACTCGTGAGCCTCAATAGACCATGTCCTTTCGACACCCCAACGGTGCCGCGCGCCTAGGCGCGTTCAATTCGCCGATTCAGGCAACTTTTCGCGCTGTCGCGAACGCGATTACTGCTACCGGCAAGATACTAAGTCAGCGCCGTCCGCGTGTTACGGCGTCGGGGAAGGCGACTCCGCAGAAGACGGTGCAGGCGTACCGGGCCTGTGTACCGTGCCAGCGGTCGTCCTATGATGCCTGGTGCGTCTTGTCGGAGTAGGTGACGGTTGAGGCGCTGTCGTGGTCGTTCCCTGCTGCTGACAAGAATCGATGAAGACCATCGCGATGATGGCGCCGACTAAGCACAACATGAGCTTGTTCATTCCTTGTTGGTTCTCCTTTTTCTTACTGAGTTGATTCTGGTAGTTGCGCGGTCCGCAAAAGGCAAAGAACCCCAGGGGGAAAGTTCCGATGCCTTATACAGATCCGACTGATGTGAAACGTCGTACCAAAAACCGTCCGACTCTGTCTAGTAAGGCCTTGCCTGATTTACTTGTAGGCGATGATCCCACAGCAGCGTGCATGTTGTCACAAACACATCAAACTCATTGCGAAATGGGGTCATTGGCTGCAACGCCTGGCTGGACCGTACGGGGCGCTATCTGGGACTCGCATAGTGAGCGATTCAGTCGCAGATGACCTGATGATTTTGTACTAGTGCGCCATTAATTAGGAGATAAAGATGGGTCGATGTCGACCACGCGAGGCCGCGTCCGGCGGTTAATATGCGGAGCGCTCGCGATCATCTTCGTTGCTCTGCTCGGCCTCGGTCTTCCCATTCTCGGCGCGATTCTATCCGACCGCCTGAGCCGTATCTTTCCATTCTTGCCGTCTGCGCACGGCCCGACTTTGCCATGGCTCTACTCACAACACCTCTCGCAGACAGTGCTGGCGCTGATCACGATCTTCATCCTCAGGCGTTTCGTGCCATTCGACCCAGGTTTGCGCTGGCCCCAAGGCAAGACCTATATCCGCCCCGCGGTTCTGTGGGGTGCCTTTTTCGGCGTGCTGATGACTGTGGTGGATCACGCGCCCGACTTGATCGCAAGCCGCCCGATGAACCTTGGTTTTGCGATCACTGCGTCCAATGTCATTGGCTGGCTCTTCTTCGAAGGCGTCTATGTCGGTCCCACCGAAGAGATTCTTTTTCGATCGTTGCTCGTCGGTTTTCTTATGGCCGTCTTGTCAGGACGGGTACGCCTCGGCGGCTACGAGATGAGCTTGGCGGGCGTGATCGTGGCCGCGATTTTTGCCTTTGCGCACATCGCCACTTTCCTTGCACATCCCTCCTACGCCCCTGCCGGGAAACAGCTTTACGCTTTTGCGCTCGGCATTCTCTACGCTTACTGGTTTGAGAAATCTCGTAGCGTTGTCGCGCCGATTGTCGGTCACAACGTCAGCGACGTGGTCGAATATGCGATCTGCTTCATACTCATCGCGCTGTGGCGTTGATTACGCCGTGAATGGCCGGCCAGTAGAACGCATGAGCGTGTCGCTGATGTCGAGTCCCACAGCGTGCTGCCGATCGGTGCGAGCTTCCGCGGCCTAACGAGACAAAGATAAGCCCCGGCTATCGTTGAAAAACAATACGGCGGGAGTGCGTGAACGCGGAGACGCGCATCGCACTAGGGAAGCCGGGAACCGAGACGAAGTCGAGGGTGTCGTGGCAAGATCGCTCGCGTTCACTGCATCAGGGGCCGTTGGCTTCATCGGCTGGTTAGATGATGTAAAAGATACCCGAGGCATCAAAGTCTTTTTGACCTAAAAGACGTGACTAAAAAACTGCAGGGCTGAATTAACGGTTTGAGAGTGAATAGCATCGCGGTGCACGCCGGCAGCATCGTTGCATAGTATCGGTGCGCTCTTTCGCCCCTGTTCTGTGCACGAGTCCAAGAACACATAATGCCCTACCATTCCCGGATAGATTACGAGTTTTGCTCCTGGAATGTTAGCGGCAAGGTATTTGGCGCCAGAGTCGGTCGGGACATTAGTATCCCCTTCGCCGGCGACGATCTCTACCGGAATGGAGATCTTCGTTAAACTCACAGGGCGAAGCGCGGGGCCCATTGCGGGCGCCATCGCAAACACTCCGCGCACGCGCGGATCGCGGTAAGAATCGCTTGCGTGGCGTAAAAAGTCCGGCTTCTCCTTGGTGAGTTTTTTGAAGTCCTCGATCAACGTTGGGAACTCCGATGGACTACGGCAAATTGCGTCGGCCTTCGGTGACGCGCAGAAATCCATAAAGGCGGCTGGGTCGGTGATGCCGCCGGCGATTTCAATCATTGTGTAGCCTCCGAGAGAAAATCCTGCAGCGCCAATGCGATTCCCATCGATTCGGGTGCCGAATGTCGAATCTTTCAGTAACGCATCAAGCACCTCACTTAGATCGCGAGCTCGCTCCCACCATGTAGAAAATCCCTCGACCGTGTATGGCTCCACGGCGTTGTTACCCGGGTGATTCACGCCAGCGACAATGAACCCCCGCGCTGCCAGGGCGGTCGCGAACCAGGCGAGCGATAGCGCCGTACCGCCGGTGCCATGTGACAGCAGAATGAGTGGGAATTTCGCCGGCGTGCTCGGCATGCTTGCGTTCTGCGCGGCATTCCCGAGAACAAAAAGAGTGAGACCCGGAATTTGTAAAGGTCGCTCAGCAGTCGAACCCGTCGCCGGATACCAGATCGTGGTGAGGAGCGCATGAGTTTTTGCGCCGCGCCAATTGTACGGCTCCTTTGGTGTAAAACTGCGAAAAGTAATGCCCACGCCAAAGTTTCCGGCAGGTGCTTGCTCGGCTTGCAGCATGCTTGCTACCACACTTAAAGAAACGAGGACCAATAGCGCGGAAATTCGGAAGTTCATCACAGTCTGCCTGAACAATTCATACTACTAGCAGAGGGATGCCCATCTAACACGAGAGAAGATAAGCCACGGCAATCGTTGAAAACAATAGGGCGGGAGTGCATGAACGTGAAGACGCGAATCGCACTAGGGAAGCCGGGAACCGAGACGAAGTCGAGGGCGTCATGGTGCGAATCACCGAACTATCAGTTTCGTTGTCCGTGCCGTTGAAAAGCTGACTGCGTTTGTCGAACTTGCTTAGTTCTTAATTTCCGAAGTAGCGTGCGAGAGTGGTTCCGCCGTTGCTGTTGCCCACCGCAACGATTTTGCCATCGATTTGGATGAGCACCGTATTAGCAAAGGCTTCACTGGTACCAAATGGTGTGCTTACAAAGCCGCGATTACCGACGGTCGTATCGACGCTTCCGTTGGGCTGATAGCGCACCAGAGCAAAGCGGGATGGACCGGGAATAAAATCGACGTCAGTGAGTGCGGTTTGTCCAGCCGCCACAATGTCTCCGTTTCTCTGGAGCGCGACAGCAAACGCCTGTGCCAGAATATTGCCAGGGAATGGTGTCGCCACGCCACCGTGATTTCCAAAGCTGTTATCAGCTGTCCCCTGGGTCGTGTAGCTTGCGAGCAAGAACCCCGACACGGTTTCGGCGAATGTCAGGCTCGGCGAAGTAACAATGCTTCCAGCCGTAATGATCCTGGTAACAGCTGCGGAGCTGGTACTCACGACGAAACCGCCTGCACCATTGAAGGCGAATCCCGGAGTCTGACCGTTAACACCAAAACTTTTAACAAGGCTGCCATTCGTCGCGTAGAGTGAGGTGACACTGCCCATGCCGATCAGGATATCGCCATTGGGCAGAAGAGCGATCGAATCGCCGCCGATGGTCGGAGCTGCGCCATTGGAGCCGAACGTTGAGTCAAGCTGGCCGTTCGCAAGTAAGCGGGCGACGATACGTCCGGTAGTGACGAGAATTTTGCCGTCAGCTTGTAGCACCATACCTCCGCTGGCTGGCGGAAGGAAAAGCCCTGCTGCTTGGATGGTCGGAGCGCCGTTGTTGCCAAATGCGTTGTCCACGCTGCCGTTAGAATTGAAGCGGAAAACCTTCAGTCTAAGACCAGCGGGAGCAGCCGCGAGAATTTTCCCGTCTGTTTGAACTGCCACGGCGAATGCAGCTCCGGCGTTGCTAGCACCCGCAGCGATTATGACTTTACCGCCTGTGCCAAAACCAGAATCGAGACTGCCGTTGGTGTTGTAACGCAGAAGGCCGCCCTGTTGAGGATTCGGACCAGTCGCGACCGACCCGGCTACCACGATCTTGCCATCACTCTGGAGCGCTCCCGCATTCGCGCCTGTGTTTGCCGTAATAACAATGCCATTAGTGCCAAAAGTCGGATCGAGGGTGCCTGCTTGCGCCATCAACAAGGAAGGGAAACTAAGAACTGCTAAGGATACGAGCGGCACAAGAAGTTTTGGAGAAGCTGCGTTCTCAATGAAATTTAATAACAGCGCTGTGGATATTCTATTTTGTTTCATGATTCATCGATTCGCTGGAATTCCGGGTGGAAGCAATATTTCAACGGTAACGCCATTGTTACTGCCGCCGTCGGTCCGTGATCGCTCGACTTTCAAATCGGTAGTCTCCGTTACAACACAGATTCGGACGCTCACCTAATCGGTAAGAAAGGTAGCCCGGAGGGCATGCGGCACGTTTGGATGAGCTTTGACAATCCGCTAAATTCAACACAAAAAGTCCGCAGGGTGTCGAACCCTGCGGATCTTTTACTTGTCGCCTTCTTAGGACTTTGGCTAGTTAAGTCAGGGATTGTCAATCCTCCCGCTGTGCTTCGTCCGCTTCTTCTGCCAGGCGTTTGAGTAGCCCAAAGAACGCCTGAGACTGGCCTCTGAACAGTCCGTCCGCCGTAAGGGCGTTAACAGCCCCTATTGCAGCCCCCTTCGTGTCGGTTGGACGGATAATTGAACATTTAGGGAAGGCTTTGTCTAGGAATGGGCATGGCTCAGGCATGATCAGGTTTGCTTGCAACGTCTCCGGCTGACCGAAATGAAGATCGAAAAAGGTCACTGTTGAGTTGTTTATTGGGTCGTGCACCGTAAACGGTGAATTGCCCGGAGGCCCATTAGGGTTTGTATTGGCATTGCCTGCCTTGTCCTGCCAGGTCTGGAAGCGCATCGTTTCGGTTGGACCGATACTGAGTAGGATTCTCAACACTGCCGGATCGCTGACCCTCTGAGCCAACGAAGAATAAAGACTGGTGCCGCCTTGCTCAATAAAGGCAAAGTGGAACCCTGCCGTGAAGGCAATCGCATTGATGAGGTCCTGATTGTTCGAGTCGGCATCAGTTCTGGGAATTGCGGTATGCAGCCCGTTATTCAAACTTGGGACCGCTTCAGCAAATCTCGCTGCTGGATTGAGATCCGGATTGTTGTCGTCGCTGCGGTACCGACCCCAATAACTCGTATCTATAGTGAGTTGTGTGAGGTTTGTAAGTCGTCTCTTTCTAGATGAGCCTGTCGCCGTACTGCCAG
>JBEDUS010000374.1:0-7828 GCA_040414975.1 Candidatus Udaeobacter sp. | reverse complement strand
CGCTTTCCAATCTTCACCGAACGTAAGACGCCACTGCGCTCTTGCCGAACAACGAAAGCACCTGCGGTTTTTCAATTATCATCTTTTGAGAAATCTCGCTTACGTCCAGCATTGGCATCCCGGCCGGCTTGGGCAATTCATTCGGGGTCGCCCACCCGGAAACTGACGCAGCGATTTTCATCGCCTTGGTGAGCGCCGATCGCGTCTGCTCGATCGAACGCAAAGTGGCAGCGACAGGTTCGGCAATAAGGCTCCCGAGTGTTTCGGCAAAAATTGAGCTAACGTCCGTGTTGCCTGACTCAGACAGAATTGCCGCAATCCGTTCTGCGGCAACGTGAATGATCGCGCGATGCATCTTTGCAATTTTCCGCGTTAGGAAAAAGGATTCGCTTTGCGCGCGCTCCAGGACGCGATCGTCTTCGCGTAATACCTCTGTCGCTTCGTTTGGGGTGGCGAGCTCCTGCGAGCCCGGCGCCGTGGGAACTCCGCCCTCCACGCTCCGCTCAGGGCACCAATCACCGCCTCACGCAGCGCCCCTATCTTGCGCTTTTGCGAAGTGACTGCGAGTTCGTGATGCCGCGTCAGGAACGGGCGCAGTTCATTTTCGAACCAGCGATCACACAACACAGATGCCGTACTTAACACATTGACCGCATGCACAGGTGGTCCGATGTGAAGCTGATCGCCCAGATTCGTTCTTACGTACGCAATCATTTGTTCAAGATCGTTAGCGCTGAATAGATCGCCTTTGCAGATGAGGACCATCGCGCTGGCGCCAGCTTGATAAAGCGCCTGCACGACGACGAGATCGTCCTGTGTAAGGCCGCCGCTGCTCGCGTCGACAAAACAAATCCCAAGATCGCACCGCGGCAATTTGTCGGCAGCCTCAGGAGAAAGCGCTCCGTATGCGCGCATGCGCTCCGGCGTGAGTTCATTCAGGGAAATTTAGCAGTACATCAGATTGCTGGCGGCGGCCCAGACCGCGCCCGAGTGCGGCTCGGGTGGCGGAATGCTCAACTCCTCCATCACCGCCGCATCGCCTCGCGAATTCGGACGATGTAATCGTGCGTCACCTTTCGCTGGATCGGCGTCGTATCGTCCGAATGCCTCTTGAATGGCGAGGACGAACCGGCATCGGTCATCGTATGCTCAGCTTCGGAGAGCAGTTTGTCGATATACTGAAACGTCGTGCGCACATGCCGTTGGTGATGCTTGCTAAAGTTGCGCGGCGCCGGCGCATCACTCATTTTTGGCATCGCCATTTTCCCCGACATCCTCGACGGTTAATATCCGCATGCGTTTACGATAGAGGCGTCCCCAAGCCTGCATTGCTTCGATGCTAGGCTGGAAGAACTTCTGAGCGACTAATGTAGGCACAAACGCGCTCAAAATTACCGTGCTGACGAGAATGGTGTATTGCGTTTGATTGATGATGTGATTCTGCAGTCCATAGAGCGCGGAGATCGTTCCGAACGTGAGACCGGTCGCCATCAACAGAGTCGTGTAGCTCGCTTCCCGGACTTTCATGTAATGCAATCGTGCCAGTGGAAAGACCCCCACGACCTTCGTCAGCATTTTCAAAAACAGGAACACGCCGATGACGAAGAGACCGGCCCAAAGGGCAGGTAGCGATACGTAAAGCCCGGCCTTGATGAAATAGAACGGCGTGAAAACAGCAAATGCGATGCTACGCATGCGACGAACCAGTGTCTTGTCACGAAGGAATACGCCTGCAACGACAAGTCCCAAGAGATAACCTGGGAGGACTGCTTCGCTTTTGGCGGCTGTGGCAAGCCCGCCAAGAAAGAAAAGAACAAACAATATGAATTTGACTTCGGGCTCGCTAACCTGCGTGGCGCCCAGGCGGGTGATGATCGATTGCGTCCAGAGCGGCATGAACCACAGAACGATTAACGTCACGACAACAAACAGCAGCAGCCAGAGATTGTAGTTGGCAAACAGGGTGCCAAGCGCCAGCACCGTTCCGAAATCGGTGATGAAACACGCTGCCAGGAGCATCTTTCCCATCGCAGTGTTACTGAATCCCCCCTCCGATCATCACTGCGTAGACGACTGCGACGGATGTCGTTGAGAGCGCTATTCCTGCGATTTGCGCCTGATGCAGAGGCCAGCCGAAAACGAATTGGGCAAGAAGCCACACCACAACAAACGGAATGGCGAATGAAAGAACGCCAATCAGGACGCTTGCGCCCCAATTGGCCTTTAATGAGACCGGGTCGATTTCTGCTCCGGCGAGGAACGTGAGCACGCCGCTGCCGAGCAATGCCAGGAAGTTGGTCCATTCGGTTGATTGCAGCAGGTGATGGAGTTGCCCTGGATTCGTTCCGGCGCCAGCAATCCCGATGTGTAGCGTTCCGCCTTCTAACCCGACAGCGAGGTTGCCGGCAAGAACGCCAACGAGAATTTCAATTAGCGCGACCGAGATTCCGGTCCTGATCGAGATCAAACTGGCGATGAGCGCCAAGGCCATCCAGATGGAGGCTAGGAACCAGATATTATCGAGCATAAAAAACTCCTTCCGTTGGAAGGAGTCATTAGCTCACGCGGTTTTCCCAGCCTCCAGCCGGGACGGCAAACTCCATTGCCTGGCCTAGATTTTACTGAACGTTCATTTCCGGGTCAACTGAAGGTTACCAGAGATTCCTCTACCTCAGCCGGAGTGGCAAAGATCACATCTTGAAGCGCTCGCCGAGATAAAGCTGACGGCTGATGGGATCGTTGATGAGAAAATCCTTGGTGCCTTCGCTCTCGACGCGACCGTCGTAAATCAAATACGCGCGGTCCACGATGGAAAGGGTCTCGCGCACATTGTGATCCGTGATCATGATTGCCAGCCCCGACTTCCGCAAATTTACGATAATTTGCTGGACGTCGTACACGGCGATGGGATCAACGCCGCTGAATGGCTCGTCCAGCATCAATAGCTTCGGCTGCGTGACCAGCGAACGCGCAATTGTCAGTCGCCGTTTCTCGCCACCGCTCAAAGTGAGTGCGGTGTTTTTGGCAATCCGCTCAATGCCAAACTGATGCAGCAGTTGGTCGCAACGGTTCCGTCGTTCGGCCTTGCTTAACGGAAGTGTTTCCAAAATCGCGAGGATGTTTTGTTCGACTGTCATCTTTCGAAAGATGGATTCCTCCTGCGGCAGGTAACCCATGCCAAGCCGCGCCCGTTTGTACATCGGATAGTCAGTGACATCGGTATCCGAAAAAATCACGCGACCGCTGTTTGGCCTGATCAAACCAACAATCATGTAAAAACTCGTAGTCTTACCTGCTCCGTTCGGTCCAAGTAGTCCGACGATCTCGCTAGCGCCAACATGCATGTTGATTCCGTCCACGACCGCGCGACCTCCGTAAACTTTGACCAGCTGATCGGTAGTCAGAACCGTCTCTGTCTTAGTTGGGACCGGCGAACGAACTTTTGGAGCCGAAACAGGCGCGGTTTGACTAATCATGGTTTGGGTAGAGACGGAGCGGGTGACGGCTGGGCGGCGGGAGTTTGGGACGGTTTTGCTTGTCCCTTCTTTTCCTCGCCTGGCTGCTGGACAATTTCGGTGCGACTGGGGCCGTGCGTCCTTAGCTGACTGTTCTGGCTGATGACCATGACGGTATCAGGGCTGGTTGCCACGTGCAGGTTGGGTCCCTCCTGCACCCGTGGCGTTCCCGCCAACTCGACATCACCGGTAGACGCCGTATAAATGGCTTTATCTGACCGGCCAACAGCACGAGTCGGTGGTCCTCCATTCGGATTGGGCCTGTCGCGAATGAGGCCAACGTTCCCTTCGGCAATGGCTTTCTCCAGGCTCTGGTTTTGTCCCTTAGTAATGAACACTGTCAATTTGTCAGATTGAAGATTGAAACGCGGATCGACTACCTTCACACGGCCGCTAAAGATGCCCATGTTCTTGGTTGAATCAAAAAAAGCCTCATCCGAATAGATTTCCGTCCTCGTCGGTCCATTGGATTGCCCTGCAACGCTGGGGCCAAATAAGTTCGTCCCGGATGATTTGTCGTCTTTCTTTTTGGCTTTGTCTTTTGCTTTCACCTTCGCTTGCGTCTCTGCCTTTTTTACAGGCGCGGGCGAACCCGCTGGTGCAGAGGGAGTTTGTCCAGACGACCGGGTTCCAATCGCGCAGGCGATAAACAAAACCAGCACCGCCGATTTTTTCATTCGTTCGTGTTGGGTTTCGCCGTCAGGTGGGACTTGTCAGTGATCACCATCTTTACATTTCCAATCAATCGCCCGGTCTTCGAGTTCGTGTCGAACTGCACTGAATCACCAGTAATGTTGAAATCCGACCGTTGAATCGTAGTGCGTTCCTTTGAGCTTAGAATTCGGGTCTTCAAGTCGAGCACCGACGTGTGCATGTCAATTCGAAGGTCAGGCTGACTGTCCGGAGTGTAGGTCGTAATTTTAAGCTTTTGAAAGCCGATATGCTCCTCATCAATTCGGTGCGCCGTACCCGCTTCAAATCTTCCCTTTAAGCGGCCGTCAGTATCAAAATCCGGCAACACAAGGCCTTTGGCTTCATGCCCGATTGGCAGCGGAATGTTCGTCAAGCTTTGTTCGCCGGAAGTCCCAACCGGTGTGGCTGACGTGCGCGCGCCCTTTTTGTGGCCTTTTGTCTGACCAGACATTTGAGGCACTGCTATCAAAACAGACACCACGATCGATAGGAACCAAACCAGCCAGCCCCAGTATATGGAGCGGCCACTACGAGACAGCAGCATGGATAGCCTTTAACATGCGCAGGTGCTTCGGCAAATCGTTTAGGGGAATCTGATTTGGCCCGTCCGACAAAGCGCGACTCGGGTTCTCGTGAACCTCCATAAAGATTCCGTCGCATCCGGTTGCCATCGCTGCCCTGGCTAGAACGGGCGCCAGAACTCCGTCACCCGACGTGGAGTCCCCTGCCCCACCCGGCCGCTGCACGGAATGCGTCGCATCAAAGATTACCCGATAGCCGGCGTCGCGCAGCCAATAAAGCGAGCGCATGTCGGCAACAAGGTTGTTGTAGCCGAAAGTGGTGCCGCGCTCCGTGAAGCAGAATTTCTCGTTGCCAAACGCAGTCAATTTATCGGCGATATTGCGCACGTCCCAGGGCGCAAGGAATTGACCCTTCTTAACATTGATCGCGCGACCGGTCTCTGCAGCCGTGCGCAGCAGATCCGTTTGCCGGCAAAGAAACGCAGGGATTTGTAACATATCGATCTTTTCGCCAGCAATCGCCGCTTCGGCAGACGAATGAACATCCGTTGTGACTGGAATTTTCAAGTCGCGGCCGATGGCTGAAAGAATCTCACAGCCTTCGCGCACTCCGATTCCGCGAAAAGAGCGCACCGATGTTCGATTTGCCTTGTCGTATGAGGTCTTGAAGATGAAATCGACATCTTCGTCCGCGCAGATTTCAGCGATCTTCTTCGCCATCCGCCAGACAAACTTCTCCGCCTCGATCACGCACGGGCCGAGAATGAACGCTGGGCGTTTGCCACCAATGGTGACTTTGCCAACTTTGAGCGGTTTGGCTTTCATTAATTGCTCATTTTCGCGGTGCGGCCAATTGGCGTCAATCGCCCCCTACCCCGGCATTCGCTCTGGCTCAGTAGCGCGATGGCGCCGGATCAGATCGACAACGGCAAATGGCGCGTACAGCCCAAGGAAGAACAGCAACGCGACCGCATGCATTTGCAAAACGTAAAGGGACCACGAATCGGAGAGAAAACTCAAAATGGAAAATGCCTCCGGTTTATGCAGCAAAAATCCGTAGTTAAAACCCGTCAGTTTGTCAGTAATGAGCGTAACCACAAAGTAAAACTCCGACCACAAAAACACACGCACAATAGACATGGGGTATGGCCGGTACCCTCGAGTCAACATTAGAAACACCACGCCGATGATAATACCGCAGTGCGAGGTGAAAAAGCTGATGAACCGCCAATCCGGAAAACCGAAGCGCAGATTTGGCGTGAGCACAGCCTGCAAAGTGCCGCCAATCCCCCAGAAATACGCCACCTCAAACCACCGCTGATTTCCAGTGCACATTGCCACGATGACAACCGTCATGCCCCAATCGCACAGTTGCATTGGCAGCATTTGTTGCCAGGTCACGGTGCCGCGGCTGCGGATAAAAATCAGATAGACGATATAATTCAACACGAGGATTGCAGTGAGGACTCCCACGATCACTTTTTCGACACGGCGAGATTTTGTGCGCCACACGATCGCAGCAAGCGCAAATGGTAGGACGAGTGTAAGGAAAATGACCGTGAGATGGGGCAAACCATACGGTTGGAATTCAGGCTCCATGCGTTGTTGTAGCCGCGGTTGTATCAACCGCCGCTATACTAGCTGATATGTGTATGCAAGTTCTTTAATGTATTGTACTTACACATTACATGTTAATTGTGTTCCCGAGCCAGTTGTTTTTATGTTGAACGATTCAACCCGACTTGGTCTAATTTGGGCATGCGACGGCCAACATTGAAAGTCCATAAGTACAAGCATTCGAAAACCCATAAGTTTTACATCAATCTTAAGGCGTTTGGCAAGGGAAGGCGCTTTTTCAGAACCCGGGCGGAAGCCGAAACGGAGGCACTCCGTCAGAAAACGCTACTTGAACGGCATGGACGGGAGGCGGCGGCGCTATCTAAGGGAGAGCTTTCTGAATTCATCACGGCAAAGCAGAAACTCGCAGAATACGGTGAGTGCATCGCTGATGCTGTAAAATACCGCGTTGATTACCTTGAGAGAGTGCTCCGTCACGGTATCACTGTCGGGCAACTGACCGATGAAATCATTGAAGCAAGGCGAAAGGATGGCCGCTCCGCAGTGTACCTGCGCGACTTGCGCTATCGGCTTAACCGATTTGTCCAAGACTTCGGGAATCGGCCTATTGCGGGAATCACAGTGGACGAACTCGACAACTGGCTGCGATTGCTCCCCTTTTCACCCCAAAGCCGAACGAACTTCAGAACAGTCATCGGTTCGTTGTTTAGCTACGCACAGAGCCGGGGAATTATCGATCGGAATCCAATCCCACGCACCGCAAAACCAAAGCTGGTCGACAGTCCGCCGGAGATATTCAAGGTTGACGAACTACGCTCACTCTTAGAGGCGGCGAGCCGTATTCATCCAGACGTCGCCCCCATGCTTGCCATTGGCGCGTTTGCAGGATTGCGAGACGCCGAAATCAGACGCTTGGATTGGAGCGAAGTCGATCTTGTGCGCAGGCATATCGAGGTAAAAGCAGCAAAGGCGAAGAGCACGCGGCGTCGCATTGTCCCGATACAACCCAATCTGGCCGAGTGGCTGCGGCATTGCAGCGGGATGAACAGTCATGTTGTTCCCGCAGGTGCGCGCGGTAAGGTGGACAGGACATGCAAAGAGGCTGGCCTTTTGCGCTGGCCGAAGAACGGGCTGCGTCACTCGTTCGCCTCATATCGTCTGGCAGCAACTCATGATGCCCCCCGTGTAACCTCAGAGCTAGGCCACACCAGCCCGCATATGCTGTATTCAACCTACAGGGAGCTAGTCTTGCCGGAAGACGCGGAGCGGTATTGGAAAATTGCACCGCCGACAGACGCCATTAACGTGATTCCAATCAGCGCAAAAGTATGAGCGAGGAAAAGCACCCTGTCCTTGTCGTTGATCTGCAGCTTGCCGAGCGGGAACGGCGCGGGGGGCCTTATCGACGTGTTTCCATGACGCGCGGTGAATTCGTAAGTGAACTTAGGAGAGTGCGGCAGCGTCTTTGTTTTGTGGAGAAGCTACTTGCAAGTCGTAGCGGTCTCACAAACCGCGAACGCC
>JBEDUS010000373.1:0-3384 GCA_040414975.1 Candidatus Udaeobacter sp. | reverse complement strand
ACGGATGAATCACGTGCGCAGCATGAAGATTCTGGCAATTGCGACCACGCTTCTCATGATGGTTCTTGTGGCGGTAGCGATCGGGTTCCTGGATTTCGGACCGTTCCCCGAGATACACGATTAAAAGCGAAACCTATCGTATCGCAGCGACGACGTCGGTCGATTTGAATCCCTTGCGTGAAGAATCCATTGCGTGAAACTTGGCGCGCGGAGATTCGAATTCCGCACCAACCTTTCCAATTTATTGATTGCGAGGCTCGGCCTATCGATTCGCCACGATGCGTCGACGAATGCGACGCTTGGCGACCCGCTCGCGCGTTTTCAGGAGTGTCCGCACCGCAACGCGCAACTTCGCTCTGCTGCTCGCCATTGCCACCTCCGATCGGGCTTCCCCCAGCCCGATGGCGAGAATGGAACGAATCCGAGCGCTTGCGGTAGTGCATGGCGGCCACAATGGCGGGTTTTCGTGTCGGCCGCTCCGAAAGCGAGAGATAATTCGCCAGTGTTGCAGCGGCGCTCGTTCTCAAAGCGCCCCATTGTTGCCATGATTGATTCTGGCCAGTCCACCCGACTAGCGCACTGGTTAGGCTCAGCACACCCTCGGCGGGGCAGTGTGCTGAGCCGCTGATGCTTGATCGCGCGATGCGAGCGACTGCTATTGGGATCGATCGTTAGAAAAAGCCGGCACTGAGATCGAGACCATAGGTTGCGAAAAGCAGCCAGGCGACAAGGACGGCGCCACAAACCTTCGCGACGGGCTTGAGCAGTTCACCGACCTGAATTCCCGAGGTTTGGGAGAAGCTCTGAATGAGTGCAGACATTTGAAAGCTCCATTTCCCGAAAATCAGAGTCTGACAGCGAACCGCTTCAGGCTGTTTTCGACGGAGAAGCAAAATGGCTTCAGGAGTATTTCAGTGGCTTACGGAAAACGAAGTTAACTCACGAACATGCGAGACGTGAGGTTTCCCGCCTTGAGATAATTCGACAGTGTTGCAGCGGCGCACGTTCTCAAAAGGCCTAATTGTGCCAAGATCGACATCAGCCGGTTCACCTGATTGGGGGCGCTGGTTAGGCTCAGCACAGCTTCGGCGGGGGCACTGTGCTGAGCCGCCAAAATCAACAGCCGCGTTCGTGCGAGCGCCGCAAACGAACGCGATGTGCAACCTGCGACGTTACGGCAGGCACGGGTCTGCAAAAATTAACCCGGCTCTCCTCCGGCTCTAACGCAGACGGGCCTCAAGCGCATGCCCAAGAAAAATGGTCGTGCTGAACGTTACAAAAAACGCGATCGCCAGCTCAAACATTGGAAACCCCATATATACCAGCCCTAATGAGGTGACCGATAAGGGCTCCATGTTTCAGCGTTGTTTCATCGCGTGGGGAAAATGGTTTCGTGCGCGGCGTTAGCTTCGCGGCCGGCACTCTCGACGGGCCGGCCAAGTCCGTCGCTTCCGGTCCGAAGATCTGAAAAAACCTCGCAAAAACAATGGGTTCGTACCTGACAGGTCGCCGTCCATCTTGTGCGCTGCGGGTCTCACCGAAAGGCGGATCCGCCGGCCTATCGCTCCGGTGGCAATCGAGCGGCTTCGAGCGCCACGCGAGGGGGCCTGCCGGTCCGAAATCGCTCAACGACCGCGCTGAGGCCCATGACGATCAACGGGACCACGAGCGCAATATAGGCGTTGTCGATTCCGAACGGATTGCCCATCAGGAACCAAGCGATGGTCGCGACCAGCGAGCCTAAAATGCTGATGAGCGCTCCGCTCTTGCTGCCGAACCATGGCGCGTAGAACACGAGCAGGACCAGTACCGAAAGCGATGTCCTGATCGCCTTGGCCAAAAACGTGATTTGCAGAACGTTCGGCGTGTAGATTGCGAGCGCGATCGGAAGCAGACCCACAATGATCGTGGTGATGCGGATGAAATTCAGCGACCGCCGCTCGTCGGCTTCTTCGGTGACGAACTTTGCGTAGAAATCCTTATAGAGCAACGTCGCGATTGCAACGCTGATCGCGGCGATCGTGCCAAAGAGCGATGCCGCCAGTCCCGCCGCCACTACGCCCGCCATCGCGCCATGCATATCCGCGATCAGGGCGGGAAAGGCGTTGATCGATTTAATATCTGGGAACAGCGCGAGCGAGCAAATCCCGACGAGCGCAGTCAAGATCCCGAACGGCACCAGCAATAACGCGGTGTAAAAGCTCGCGGCCCTCGCCTTGGGTGCGGTTTCAACCGTGTTGATGGCTTGAATGACGAATTGCGTGGAGAACGTGGCGCCGACGCCGGCGATGAACCAGGCAAAGATCTGGCTCAAGCCCACGTTCGTCCAGGAGAATATTTCGGCGGGAAGGCGCGCCTGCAATTGGTGAAAGCCGCCGGCTTGCGAAACTCCGAAAGATGCCGCGACGATAATGCCAATGTATTTCATAAGCGAATGGATGACGTTGGTGTAGACCACCGACTTCATTCCGCCCATGAAGACGTAAAGGACGGCGACGATGCCGCAAATGACGGTCGCAAGCGTGCGATCGACGCCGAGCAGCACACTCAATATTGCGCCTCCGCCGGCATACATCGCAACCGCGACGATCTGCAGGGCAAAGATCATGACGAGCGAGGTCGCAATTTTGGTCTGCGGCCCGTACGCGTCGGCAAATACCGCCGAGATCGTGTTGTGCCCCGACCGCTTGTATTTTCCGGCGAGAAAATACGCATAGAACAGAAAGCCGACCGCGAGCGCGATGATGTTCCAGGCGGCCGAAATGCCGAATTTGTAGGCTTCCTGGGCCGTGCCGACACTTGCCGACGTGCCGATGAACTCGGACATCAGCATCAAGCCGACCAAAACGGCGGGAACGCCCGAATGGCCGCTGGTGCCGGAGGTAAAGGTTTTGGTCGTCTTGACGGAACGTTGGACGATGGTCGTCAACAGGCCGAGACTGGCCATGTATCCAACCACGATCGCGAGCGCCAAATAGTTGGCTTGCATGCCTGAAGTCCCTTCACCCCGTCATCCCATGAGTGCAGAGGGCAATCCTGCGCCTCAAACGATGCTCCAAGGTGTTTATGAGTTTCGATGAGCGAATTGAAGCACGTCGAAAGGCGGCTTTGCCTTCGGACATCATGAATATGGGTCCACGCGAGGCGGAAAGGCCGCATCTGGCGGGTTGAGGTCGGTCAAAAAAGGGCGGCTTGGCACAACGGCACTTCCACCGAAAGGCGCGAACAGGAAACTGTTTGCCCGCCAGAGCTCATCAGGGGCGACAACACCTTTTTTCAAACTTATGAAACTTAAGGAGTTTTTCCAAAGCATCGGGCGCAGCGTCGGAAAGCCCGTTGCTCACTCTGGTCACGAAGATGGGCCGGTATCCTTGTTCGGATGTT
>JBEDUS010000372.1:0-7935 GCA_040414975.1 Candidatus Udaeobacter sp. | reverse complement strand
GTAAACTCGCGAATTTTCTGGCGATAGTAATTTTTTCCGTCCGGCAATGCTTCAGCCGCAAGCGTCGTGCGGGTGTGCGGCACATATTCGTCACGGAAGAATTTGAGCAGGTCGGCATAAGCCGGCTGCACGACCTCACGAATCACCTGAGCGGCTTCCGATTTGAGCTTGTCCTGGTCGGACGGCTGAACGCCCACCATCGGTTCCCGGAATGGTGTGTAGAACAGATTGTCTTCGGGCCTGCCTTCCGCAATGGTGGCGATGGATTTTTCGCGTCCCTTCAAAGTAAGCTGTGGCGGCGTGAAGCTGCGCGCAAGGCCGGCCTGCATGTTCGCGATTTGCTCGCGGAAATAGCGCGGGATATCGCGCATCTGCGCGATCCAGTTTTTGTAATCGGTCAGTGTCTTGAAAGGTCGCCGCGCCGTCTCGCTCAAATCGCTCCAGAAAGCAGAATCCGAGTTCGCGGGCATTTCGAAGTCACGGAATTTCTGATTGGCGACGAAATTCTCGATTTCCGGCCGATAAACGTCGTAGTTGATCTGCTCCTCGGGCGAGAGCTGCGCGCGCGGAACACCATCGAGCTTGTGCAACACATCCTGCCAGTAACGCAGCCGCATCTCCTGAGTCGCCGGATCAACCTTCGGCAGGCGATCGGCAACAGGTTTTGACACTCCTTCAAGCCCGGGAAACTGCTCCAGCCGCCATTTCCATTCGTTTGTGTAGATGGCTCGCAGCCGCTCATCTGCGCTTTGCGCCCTGGCAAGACACGGAACGCACCAGAGCGCTGCAGCGCTACACAAAACGACGATTTTGAAACTCATTCGTTTCCCAACTCACTCGCCGTTACCCATCGCGGCTTTACCTTCTATGTCGCTCGTCCCATTCGCTCCATTCACCATTTCGAGCAGATGCGGCAAAGCGGTAATCGTAGAGTTCATAGAGTAGCGCGACAGACATCGGACAAGAATTCCATTCATTTGTTAGAATTTTAGCAGAGCTTTCACAGGTTGATTAGCTGGTGCAAGTCGCGAAATTCCCAGATCTCTGAAACTCAAACCCTCGCTCGACTGGCTTCTTTTCTTCGTTCCGCTCGCGATCCTTCTTCGCTTCTGGCCCGGGGGTAGCAATCCGACTGCGCTCTTCGTTTGCTCCGCCCTCGGCATCATTCCGGTCGCGGGCTGGATCGGGCGCGCTACCGAAGCGCTTGCCGCCCGCGTCGGAGAAGGCCTCGGAGGATTGCTCAACGCCACTTTCGGAAACGCGGCGGAGCTGATCATCGCCGGCATCGCCCTTTCCAAGGGTCTCACCAATGTGGTGAAAGCTTCTATTACGGGATCGATCATCGGTAACGTGCTGCTGGTGTTCGGCCTTTCTATCCTATTCGGCGCTACTAAATACAAAGAACAGCGTTTCAACCGCACCGCGGCGCGCACGTCCGTCATCTCACTCTCGCTAGCCGCGATCGGCTTGATTATCCCGACGGTCTTTCATCGCGCCGCCGACCGCAGTCCTGGCGGCTGGAGTTCGGTGATCGAGCAGAAGCTTTCCCTGGCCATCGCTGTTGTCTTGTTCCTCACGTATTTCTGCATGCTCGGTTTCTCGCTGTGGACCCATAAGCATTTCTTTCAAGGCGCTCGCGCAGATCGCGAAGAAAGCAGGAGGAAATGGTCGCGCGGCAAGGCCATTACCATCCTGCTCATTGCTACTCTCCTGGTCGCCGTGCTCTCGGAGTTTCTTGTCGGCACGATCGAAAACGTCCGGGACTCCGTCGGCCTTACCGAGGTTTTTGTCGGTGTGATCGTGGTGGCGATTGTGGGTAACGCGGCCGAGCACTCGACCGCCATCCTCATGGCGATGAAAGACAAGATGGACCTGACCGTCGGCATCGCGATCGGGTCCAGTCTGCAAATCGCGCTTTTCGTCGCACCGGTGCTCGTTTTTCTCTCCTACGTTTTTGGGCGACCAATGGACTTGGAATTCACGACTCCGGAAGTGGTCGCGGTCGTGGCCTCGGTTTACATCCTGTTTCAGATCAGCGGAGACGGCGAGACGAACTGGATCGAAGGCATCCAACTTCTCTCGGTCTATGTGATTCTCGGGATACTCTTTTTCTATCTTCCGGAGCCGCAACAGGTCGCACCCTAGCTTCGCGCGATCTTTTTTTGTGTTGCTGGCGCAGAAGCGAACTCCGTAAGTATCCGCATGACAACCCAACAAAAAGTTACCGCAATCCAGGCAATCGTCACAAATCATCAAGATAACGTCGCTGCCATGCGAGCAGCCAATGTCGGCCAGGGTTTGGAATCTCTCGTAATCGAAGCGATGAACACTGCGTTCGAGGATGATCTTGCCGCAATTTTCGCAGCGAATTCGAGCCGGCTGGCGGCAGGTGCCGCAACACAAAATGTCCGGCGAAAACGCCAGACGTAACGCGCACGAGATGCTCAGGGCTGGTGGGAACCGGCGTCAGCGCCGCCAGCTACAGCGGCCGGTCGGCCTTAGCACAGCGGTTGCAACCTCTGCGACGGCGACACAGATTCGGCGATGACCGGGCCGAACATCGCTATCGATTATCTCGTCAATTGTCCGGAGTTCGTCGACGAGCTGGCGCGGTTGTCGTGGAAAGAGTGGCAAGAGGTTTATCAGCAGCGCAAACAAACTTTGGAGCACTCAGTGAAGAATTATCGGGAGCGAATGAACACCGATCGATTGCCGCTGACGCTTGTCGCGGTGCCAGCTCGCCACGGCCAGTCTTTGACCGGACTGGCGGTAAACTGCCGCGAACTCGTGGGGATGGTATCACTAAAGTTTCACGATATGGATACGCGGCCGGATCTTGACCCCTGGTTAGGGGGGCTTTTGGTGCTCCCGGAATGGAGAAACTGCGGCGTGGGAACGATGCTGATGCGTCGCGCCACCGAAGAGGCTCGTCGGTTGAATGTGTCTCAACTCTATCTCTGGACCCATTCAGCCGAAGGGCTCTACCATAAACTTGGCTGGCAGGTCGTCGAACGCACCAACTACTTCGGCAAGGAAGCGGTCGTGATGCAAATCAATCTCCGCGGGCAGTAGCGGAGGGTGCAAGACGCGCAACGTTGCTAATCATTCAGCCGCACCATAGTTTCGCTGCATGCTGCGCGTTTGGTCTGTGCTGTTGATCTTCGCTTCAGCAATTATCGCCAGCGCGCGTGCCGACGATTTCCCGATCAAGAAATTCAGCCCCTTCACATACGTGGTTGATTATGAAGCGTCCTGGTCGCCGGATTCGCGACAAATTGTGCTCATCTCAAGCCGGCATGGCGGCATGAAGGTACATGTGACGAATGCGAACAGCGCGAGTCACGGCAGCGACATGCGCCAGCTCACATTCGGCAGTGACGAAGATGACTCGCCGGCGTGGTCGCCGGACGGAAAAAAGATCGCGTTTGTGTCGATCCGGGCGGGTGTGTCGCAGATTTTTGTGATGAACGCCGACGGCACAAATGTCCGCCAGCTCACCAATGGCAACGCCGAGAACATTCATCCAACATGGGCGCCGGACAGTCAGCGTATCCTGTTTAACACCACGAAATTTGCCGGTGCGACCGCGGTGGACGGTCGCGATGTGCCGAGCGACAACAAAGTGGTCGGCGAACAGATCGACAAAAAGATGGACCTGGCAACGGTACGCGTTGACGGGACAGAGCTGAAACGCCTGACGAATGGTGGCGGCTACACGTACGCGTCGTTTTCGCCCGATGGGTTGTCAATCCTGCACCGGCGCGTCGACGGCGCGAAGTCGCAGATTTTCGTCATGAACACCGACACGACACACGATCACAATATTTCCGGCGAGAACACATTGGATGGTTGGCCGGCCTGGTCTAACGACAGCCAGCGTATTGTTTTTTCACGGCGCGTGAATGATCGCTTTCAGCTTTTCGTGATGAATCGCGACGGCAGCGGTGTGAAGCAACTGACGGACGCTGCAGGCGAGTTCGTCAATCCGCGATGGTCACCAGACGGAACAAAGATCATGTGCGCACGTCGCCTCGGCGACATGAGCCTGGTAATTTTTCCGGCGCCAACCTAGCGCCCCTGTTATCAGCTTTCGCTCATTTGCCAGCGCAGAGCTTTTCGAACCGCGGATCTTTGCGAAGCGGGTCCCAGAGCGGATTGAATTTTAAGTCCGCAACCGTGAGTCCGGCCGGAATTTCGAGGAGATGAGGCAACGCCGCGATGGCTGAATCAATATCGCCGAGGCGCGCCTGGATCTGCGCAAGCACCGCTTCAGCAGGCGGCTGATTCACCGCGTCGCCGTCATAATCTTTCACCGCCTGCGCGGCCTGCTGCAAAGCTTTCTCTTTTTCTCCAAGACCAGCGTAAGCCTGAGCAAGAACATTCGGCGTGCCGTTTGCATCGGGTCTCACAACAGCATCCGGCGTTGGTTTGATCTCGCGCACGGCGCGTTCGAATGTCTGTCGCGCTGCCTCATGTTGGCCTAACCACTCCTGGCACTGCCCGGCTTGCACGAGGAATGCTTTTGCGAACGAATCAAGGGGTTGATTCGGCGCGAGCGAATTTAGCTTCCGTTCGACGATATTGATCGCGTCATTGAAACGCCGTTCATATACTGCTTGGGTAATGCGGGCCGCGACAACCCAGTCATCGAGGACGTCATCCGGTACCAGCACAAGCTCCTGACGCGCTTTGTCGATCCGGCCCGCTGCTTGCAACACCACCGCCTTGTTGGCGTGCTCACCTGCGGCCTCGGGTGCGACTTGCAAAGCGCGATCAACACTGGCCACAGCGTCGTCGAACCGCCGCAAGTACACATAAAACTCGTTGCCGACCGAGGTCAGTAACTGGACGTCGAGAGGATCAAGCTCGATCGCCTTTTTGTAGCTCGTTTCGGCCTCCTGCCACCGGCCAAGCCGACGCAGAATAAATCCGCGATACTCGTATACCAGCGCGCTGCTCGGCAGTCGTTTTCGCGCCTCGTCGTAAGCCGCGAGCGCGCTGTCGAAGTTCCGCAAAATGCGATAGCGATACGAACCCTGTGCGATCCACGATTCACCGGCATCCGGGGCAAGCGCCATGGCACGATCCGCTGCCTGCTTCACAGAATCGGCCGTATACGTGTTCGGGTCGATGGCATTGAAGTTGAGAAAGCTGCGCAGGATTGCCATTCGTGCCCAGGCGAGTGCGAAATTTGGATCAAGTTCCACGGCACGCTGGTAATTGCGCTCGGCCTGCACATACGCGTCATAGTTGTAATTGTTATGCTCAATGGTCAGGCCACGGAGATAAGCGTCGTAGGCGGCGGCGTTTTGTGTTGGCTTCTCCGCGACGGCTTTCTGTTCCGCTCCAGAGAGCTTCGCATTCAATTGATCGGCAATGGCACTCGCCACCTCTCCTTCGACTCCGAACACATCGTCGAGTTTCCGGTTGTAGCTTTCCGCCCAAAGATGTTCGTCCGTCGCCGCGCGGATCAGCTGGACGTTCACGTGCACGGCGTTGGCGATTTTTTGCACACTGCCCTCGAGAAAATTCGCGACACCTAACTGTTGGCCGACTTCACGCAAGTTCTCAGGCGTACTCGCGTACTTCTGGGTAGAGGTGCGCGAGATCACCTTGAGCGCGGCAATCTTTGAAAGCCTGGTAAGAATTTCGTCCTGGATACCGTCGGTAAAGTAGGCATTCGATTTATCGTCGCTCAGGTTCTGAAACGGCAGGACGGCGATGCTCTTTTCCGAGATCGATGACGCAGGTTCGCCGCGTCCCAGTATGTGAATGGTTCGTGTCGTCAAAAACAGGCCGGTTGCGCCAAGGATGATCAACGCACCGATGGCCATTGCCGCGATCGAATAGAGGCGCCGTTTCTTGATGGCAGATGGCATGGTTTCAGCGATCGCTTTCCTGGTGAATTTTTCCGGAACGGCGGGGTTGCCAATTTCGCCGTTGTAAAAGTTGACCACCGAAATGACCTGTCCGTGCTTCACTTCGAAATCGCCCAACGGATGTAAATACGGCTGCCAGCGCGGATAATGTTCGAAGTCTTCGGCAACGTGCCTTGAAAGCAGGATGTGGCCGGCGTCGCCACAATCCATTACGCGCTGCGCAATGTTGATCCCGGCACCGGCGATGTTTGCCTGTTCGTTCAGGTCAGCAATTTCATTGACGGGACCACTATGAATTCCCATGCGGACATGCAGTTCGGAATGGTTCTTTAGCGCTTTGGCGATTTCGAGGGCGCAAAGAACCGGTGCTTCGGGGCTGTTACGAAACACCAATGCGCCGCCGTCGCCGGTGGGCAACCGAAGCAGCTTTCCTTCGGTTTCAGCTGTGCGGAATTGTTCCGTCCCGCGCACAATCCTCTTCAATGTCTCAAGCTGCTCACTTTGCTGGTTAATGAGCAAAGTCGAAAAACGAACGATGTCGATGAAGAGGACGTGACCGATCTCAAACTTCAGCTCTGAATGATTTTGTGCGGTCATGGCAGGTTAATGTTCCTCGGCGACCAGTTTCTGGAAGCGCGGATCCTTGCGCAGCGGGTCCCAGAGCGGATTGATCTGCAGATCGCCGCGGGTTTCGCCATTGGGCACTTCGAGCAGATGGGGCAAGGCAGCGATCGCTGAGTCGATATCGCCAAACTGCGCCTGCACGATCGCCAGTGAGGTTTCTGAGAAAGGTTTAACTAAAGCGTCACTGTCGTAATCAGCGATGGCGTGTCGTGCCTGCTCCAATGCCTTCTGCTTTTCGCCAAGGCCCGCATAGACCCAGGCGAGATAGCACGGCAGGTTTCGCGCATCGACAACCACAGCGGAGTCAGGTGTCGGCTTCATGGCCACGACTGCGCGCGTAAAAGTGGCACGCGCCTCGTCGTCTTTGCCGGCAAATTTCTGACAGTAACCGAGCAGAACCATCGTGCGGGAATCGTTCGCAAATGCCGCCGGCATGTTCTGCTGAATGTAAGCAATTGCTTTGTCGAAGTGCCTCTCGTAGTAGGGCTGTAGCGCCCTCGCAAATGTAAGGGCCTCGTCCTGGGAGTTCGCCGGCGCTTTCGCCAGAACCTCAGCGGCTTCGCTGAGCCGGCCTTGCGCCTGCAAGCTCGATGCCTTCCCCCCGAGCGCAGCCTCGTTCCCGGGCGAAATCTCCAGGACGCGATCAATGATCGTCCGTGCCTCATCGTAACGGCGGACACTCTGGAATGTATCGGCCAAGGTTAAAAGGATGCCGATATTGCGCGGGTCGAGTTGTGCGGCGGCCTGATAATGTTTTTGTGCAGCGTCGACCTTCCCCAATCTTCGCTCCAGGTGAGCCATCTGCTCAAGCACGAAAGCACTGTTCGGCAGAAGTCTGAGCGCTTCTTCGTACGACTGCAGCGCGCCCTGGAAGTCGCGCAAAACGCGGTAGCGATATACACCCTGCGCGAGCCATGCTTCCCCGAGCTCGGGCTGGAGCGCGATCGCCCGATCCGCCGCCTCTTTCACTGCGGCGCCGCTATTCGTGTCCAAATCAACGCCATTAAAATAGAGCTGGCTGCGCGCGACGGCGAGCCGGGCCCATGCCAGCGCGAATTGAGGATCAAGACGAACCGCCTCGGCATAAAGGGGAGCGACCCTCTTTGTGAAGTCCAGGGTGACTGCGTTGTCGATGGCAACCCCGCGCAAGTAAGCGTCATACGCCGCCGCATTCTGCGTCGGCTTCTCTGCGACGGCTTTTTGCTCGTCGCCCGAGAGCTTGGCATCGAGCTGGTCGGCAATGGCATTAGCCACCTCGCCTTCAACTCCAAAGACATCGTCGAGTGTGCGGTTGTAGCTTTCCGCCCAAAGGTGCTCGGCCGTTGCGGCGCGAATCAGCTGGACATTCACGTGCACAGCATTGGCGACTTTTTGCACGCTGCCCTCCAGAAAGTTTGCCACGCCTAACTGTTGGCCGACTTCACGCAGGTTC
>JBEDUS010000371.1:0-15246 GCA_040414975.1 Candidatus Udaeobacter sp. | reverse complement strand
GCATTGTTCCCCAATGACAGGAGTTTACAATCCGAAGACCTTCATCCTCCACGCGGCGTCGCTCCTTCAGGGTTTCCCCCATTGAGAAAAATTCTCGACTGCTGCCACCCGTAGGTGTCTGGGCCGTGTCTCAGTCCCAGTGTGGCTGGTCGTCCTCTCAGACCAGCTACCCGTCAAAGCCTTGGTGGGCCATTACCTCACCAACTAGCTGATAGGCCGCGGGCCCCTCAAGAAGCGTCAGGTTGCCCCGACTTTGATTTTGAATGGATGTCCACTCTGATCACATGCGGTATTAATTCGCCTTTCGGCGAGCTATCCCCCACTTCTCGGCAGGTTGCCCACGTGTTAAGCACCCGTTCGCCGCTAGACTTTTTCATGTATTGCTACACGAAAAAATCTCGCTCGACTTGCATGTCTTATCCACGCCGCCAGCGTTCGTTCTGAGCCAGAATCAAACTCTCCGTTAAAAACGACTCGGTTCCCGTGAGAGAACCGAAAGTTTGCGATCTGACTTTTCATTGCCTGAAAGCTGTAGCCGTTGCCGATTGGCTGCGGCCACCTTCATTTCAGGAGCTTGTCCGATCTAAATCTTTGAATTCAAAGAAGATCGACAGATAACGCACAATTCAATGTTTGCTGACTTGGCTTTCCCATCTCGAATCTGCCCATAAACGCCTGGCTGCCATGTCCTTGCGTCGGCGGCAAATTCGCGACCAAACTGTCAAAGATCGACACTGCTTCCTCCGGTACAGAGCAAAACCCGACCCTCGCCAACAACCTGACCAGAATCGGCTCGACTCGGAGCCCGGAAGAACACCGGTCCCGCGCAGGAGACCGGCCCGCTTTTGCGGAAACACAAAACCTACGGGATTCCATTAGTTCGTCAACTCGAAATCTTCTGGATTTTTTCTGCGTAATTCTGGGAGCACAGACTGCCGGTCTTTTCTTCCAGCAAATGCCGAACTCAAATTCTTCTTGGGCTTCTTGATCACATACCGCACGTTGAGGGACGCTGGACGGTTCCCGTAGACTCTTTTCGCCATGCCGCTTCTAATCGCGCCTATCTTCTCCGTCGCCTTTTGAGAGCGAATATTATTTTCGCCGATAAAGAACACAGCGTTCTCAACAAACTTGAATGCATGAGCGAGCATTAGGTCTTTCATTTCGCGGTTGTATTTCCCGCCCCAATATTTTCGCGCTAGAAACGTCCATCCAATTTCAATCTCTGATTTTTCCGGATCATACCCGTGGAATCGAGTCGATCCGATGATTTGTTGAGTCCTTGTATCAATCACAACAAACGCTCCTCCGGATTCCAGAGCGCCTGCGAAGAAGGTTTTGAATACATCTTCCTTGTAACGATCGCTCTCGGGATGCTGTTCCCAGATCAGCGGATCACACGCGACTGCAAAAAGGTCGTTCCAATCTTTGGGCCTGAGTGGGCGCAATTCGATCAGTTCTCCTTTTAGATGTGGTTTAAGATCAAACGACATAGCAGAGGACGAATTTCAAGGCCGCGCGGTATCGGAGACTTACACCGTGACGAAAATCGAGCCTGCCGAGACAATGTGCTGCGTCGCATCACGTTATTTGTTCATCGGTTTCAGCGAGCTCGATGCAAGTTTTTGGAAACGCGAGTCATTCCGAAGCGGATCGAACATGGGATCCAAGCGGAGCAACGCAGGAGTGAGCGGCGCGCCTGAAGGCTGTCCGGCACTGTGTTGTAGCGAGAGTACTTTCTGTAAAGCGGCAATAGCGCGGTTGGGTTCCCCCATTTGCGCTGCAACCCGGGCGAGGATCTCCATCGGAAAAGGGCCGCTTAGCGGATCTTTCTCGATCGGATTCGCAGCCATGGCGCGTTCGGCCAGAGCCAACGCGGCGGTTTTGTCACCAAGGGCCATATTGGTCAGAGCAAGATCTCCAATGAGGAAATAATTTTCCGGTTGTTCATTGAGGAAAGGTTCCAGTTTCGCTGCGCGCTTGCCGCCAAGTTTCCTGGGCGGCGGGACGATCGCCGGCGATTTCTTGTGCCCACCCTAACCAAAAGCGCAGTTTCCCATGGATATAACCCGAAATAGCTTGATCAGGCTTGGCCAGTGTCTCCTTTAACCGAGGGACGATCTGTGCAGGGCGGCGCTCTAAGATTGCCTGGTAAACTTGTACTTCCAGGTTGCCAGTATCCACGGTCGGCGGGTGGAGCGGAGCGAGAATCGCCGAGGCCCGCGCTAGGTCGCCCTCGGCTTGTGCAATAGTCGCCTTTAAGGTGAGTGTACCAAGGTCGTCCGGCGTGATATCGAGAACTTGATCAAGTTTCCGCAGCGCTTCGGAGAAACGCCGCAGCGCGACATAGGAAAGCGCGTGCTGGGCCAGTAGGGAGACGTTGCGGGGGTCGAGCCGTTCGGCTTTGTTAAAGTACGCCTCGCTCTGATCCCATTGGCCGCGCCTTCGCGCGACATAGGCTAGCGATTCAGGAATCTGGCTGCTATTGGGCAGAAGCTGGCGTGCCTGCTCGAAGCAATGCACAGCGGTGTCGTAATCCTTTAAGCAAGCGTAGCGGTAATATCCCTTGGCCAACATGGCCTCGCCAAGATTGGGCTGAAGAGTGAGCGCGGTTTCAGCTGCCACCCGTGCCTCTTCACGGAGCGCGACCGTCGGCTCCATAGTCCCTGCGATGTAGCCAAGCGCATCAACGTATGACAGCACTGCCCAACCGAGAGCGAACTTCGGGTCCAACCGCACTGCTTCTCTAAGATATTTCTGTGCGCCAAGGCTATTGGCGGTGGTGTTGCTGGGCTTCAGTGCATAGGCCAGGCAACGCAGGTAGGCATCATATGCCTTAACATTGTCAGTGGGTTTGGCAGCGATGACTTGCTCTTCTTGACCGGTGAGTTTCGCTCGCAACTGGTCGGCAATGGCTTTCGCTACCTCGCTTTCGACCGAAAAGATGTCGGTGAGTTTACGGTCGAACGTATCTGACCAAAGCTGCGAGTCAGTGGTCGCCTTGATCAGCTGGACGTTTACCCGGACGGAATCGGCGCTCTTCTGCACGCTCCCTTCCAGAACGTGGGCGACGCCGAGTTGCTTTGCGATCTGCGGCAGGTTTTTCGGCGCGCTCTTATAATGTTGCGTCGACGTCCGCGAGATCACTTTTAGATCGGCCATCTTGGATAAGCGCGTTAGGATTTCGTCCTGTACTCCCTCTGCAAAGTAATCATTCTCTTTATCGTTGCTCAGGTTTTCGAAAGGTAGCACGGCGATCGATCGCTCGATTGGAGTAAAGGGGCGCGTACGTTGATACAGCCAGGTCCCAAGCGCAATCGCAACAATTGCTAATGTCGCGGTGGCACCTGCCAGCACGCTTTTCCTGCGTCGTGCGCGCGCTGCAGGGGTGGACCGTTCGTAGCATCGGTGGACAGCAGAAAGTAACTCGCGGGCCGTTTGCGGTCTGTCTTTGCGATCTGGTGCCAGCATCGATCGAAGCAGCGCAATAACCTGCCCAGGGAGGTATAAGTCTTTTAACTGTTCCAACGGTAACTCGCTGGTCTGTCGCGCACGGATTGCTTCCATAGTGCGTCCGACAAAAGGCGTCCGACCGGTCAGCAGGTACCAAAAAGTAACGCCTAACGAGTAGATGTCGGACCTCGTATCAATCCGCAATTGCCCGGCGCCGGCGAACTGCTCAGGACTTGCGAAAGCCGGGGTGCCGATGAAACCCGCTTGGGTTTGGTCACTGCCAGGCTCTGCCTGAGGCCCCATGACCTTAGCGACTCCATAATCGATCAGCTTTACCGTGAGCGCTCCACTCGCATCTGATTCAAGCATGATGTTCGATGGTTTGATATCGCGATGTACCACACCGCATGCTTCCGCCGCCACCAGCGCCCGCGCAGCCTGCTCAATTTCTTCCAACGCGAGCGTGAGTGGCATTGGCCCATCACGTCGAATACGTGCTTCCAGTGTCTCGCCATTGACCAATTCCATTGCATAGAAACACTCGTCGTCTTGCTCTCCGTAATAAGTGACCTGCGCAATGTTTGGATGATGAATGTTCGCAGCCGCGCGCGCTTCACGTAGGAAACGCAATCGCGCGCCGGGATTCCGCGCCACACTCCGGTCGATGACCTTGAGGGCCACCTCCGAGTTCAACACTGTATCGCGAGCGCGGTAGGTTACGGCCATCGCTCCCGAGCCGAGCTCGACTGGAAAGCCATCTCCACCTACTTCTACTTCGAAGTGAGCGTACTTCAGCGGTCCGGGCGTCAGTCGACTTCGCGCTCCTGGTCTTTCGGTCTGTTCCTTATCCGCCAGAAACCATAAGTTTGCGAGACAACGCAGGCACTCCCCGTTCGGACCGCATTGAGTCAGTGGTCGTCCACATGTCGTGCAGGTCCCCGTAGATTCAGCTTTCGGATTTGCAAACCCGGGATCAAAGCTTTTGTCGTCCATGCCCAGACTTAACTCATCGTACCAGTATTTGACAGAGGTAGTGTACTTCCTGATCGACATCAGCCGGATCGGAAACGGTACTGGCCACTTCCATTCTCAACGATTCGCGGTAACGCTGGCGGAGGCGCCAAAGCCATGTGCGCAGAGTGGCGATTGGTACTCCCAGGCGAGCTGCGGCTTCTTCCTGATTCGGCGCTATGACGCTCCCGCCTGTGACGAATGGTCTTAATTCTTCGAGGCATTCCGCTTTGCCTTCTGCCACAAACGCGTTTTGCAGATTCTGCCACGCACGCCCAAGAATACCCGAGGCCCAGAGAAGATCGTAGCACGCAGTGTCGCTCAGATGGGAGGTTGCCAACATCGCTGCCTCCGCCTCCGGCAAATGCTCTTCGATCGAGACAACCTGACGGTCGCCGCCTCTTTTGAGCGCTCGGGAGCGGTTGTACTCATTGACCAAAAAATTCTGCAGAGACGTTAACAGGAACGTGCGAAGCCGACCCTTTTCCCGATCCGCGCTGGTCAGTGTGTTTTGCTCAAGCAGATGAGCGAAGAAACCCTGGACCAGATCCTGTGCATCAGTGGACGGATAACCGCGGTGGCGAAGAAAACTGTAAAGCGGTGGCCAATAGGCTTCGCAGAATCTGGAAAGTGCCTCACGGGCGGACTCCTCTGACTCCGTCTCCCGAGCGCCCAAAACCACCGTCCAATGCGTCGTTTGAAACGAGGCACCGCCCTCCTGGAGCGTTCCAGGCATCGGTTTCACAAGTCTAGTATTGCCAGTGCGCAAAGTCAGGCAACTTCCCGGCCCGCTTCCGAGAAATTAGAAAACAGCCAATTTCTCTGAAATATGGGTCTGCAAAATTCGTAGAAAGGAACATGCAAAACTTTAACCACTCACTCCATCGAACAGCCAAAAACACGACAGTTCTGCTTGGTCTTGTGATCCTGATAATTCTCTGTGCGAACACTTCTTTCGCGCAGGTTGACTACTCGCCATTCAACTACCCCAACGCCATGGGGGAGCCACATTTCTGACGGGCGTACGCGGCGCGGGAGCACCCAACGTTTACATAACCGGAGTCTATGCTCCGCTGGGCACAACCAGTACGCAGGGGCTGCTTTACGAAGGCCCTCTATCTGGTAGCGGCCAATGGACGATCCTGAATTTTCCCGGCATCGACGTCACCGGCACGGCGCTCTATGGACCAGACACCCTCGCTACTAATAATGTGCGTCTGGTAGGCAGCTACAAGAAAACTGGCAGCGTTCTAGATCACGGCTTGCTCTACCAAGGACCGCCTGACGGCTCCGGCACGTGGTAGACACTCGACTTCCCGTCGCCCATGGGGGAAACCGTCCTAAACACGATCGCGCACAGCACAAACGGCGGACTTGTCGTCGGTAACTTTGATACGAACCTTAAGACAGGCCGCGCATTCGTTTATGACATAAATGCCGGCTCCTGGGCTGAGCTGGTAAAACCGGAAGCGGTAAGCATTACTGCCTACGGAATCTGGTACAACGGCGGGACGAGCTACACCATCGCTGGCGGCTACAGTGATGGAAATATCTACGGAATCGACCGTGATTATCTGGTGATTTGGGACTCGGCAACACAAACGGCTTCGGACTGGACCGCCTACGACTTTAACAATCGCCGCGTCGGAGTCGCCGTCTCCCACTTTGATGGAATTACAACTGACAACCTCGGTGGCTTTTACCTCACAGGCGACTGGGTCGCTACAGTCCCCGCGCCCAGTGCAGGGGCGTTTTTCGCTCATGTTCGTCGCGGTTTCCGGGGTCCATTTGGCGAAGCGCGTTGGACAGAAGTCGCCTACCCTTGCGCTAGCTCCACGTCCGGAAATACAGTCTTCGAAAACAGTGTGCTCGGCATATTCATTGCAAACGACAACACTAATGGTTACGTCGCAACGGTCCGAGGACCCTCGCTAGCTGCGGCTGATTTGAAGGGATTGGCGCCAGTCTCGGGGGTGACCTTTCAACCAGTCTGACTGAGCTCCTCGACCCTCCAATTAGGACCGCAACAGGGGCTGTGTCCGGCCCTCGACGGCAACTGCAGGGCGGCGTCCTGTCCCTCGCGCCGAAGCATCAGAGAAAAATTTCAATTTTTTTTGAAACTTTCGCCTTCAAAATCTTTAGAATTAAATAGCAATCAATCAAAAGCTGGGGACGGGCCCATATGAACGCTATAGCAAACTATTACAAGACTAAGATTCAAGGGCCAGATTTGCCAAGCTTGGGCGAGGCAATCTCGGTCTGGTTCGCGATATCAAGCCCGTTGACCGGCCTGGTTTTTGGACTCCTAGGCGCGTGGTTTTTCAGTTGGCTGACAAGTTAAGCCGGCTCGGACAACATAAAACGGTCTCGAACAAAATAGGAATAAGTTCATGACCTGTTGAATGGTTGCACTACGCCTACCGGACGCTCGTTAGGGCGACCAGCAGCAATCACGACCAGCAAAAGGACGGAGTTACCATGGCGAGAAAAAGTTTCGTGCCGCTAGTCTCGGCATTCCTTCTGATATCGAGTAATACGAGCGAAGTGACAGCTGCTAATATGCGCAGCTTTATCGAAGCGGTCCGGAGAAAAGCAGCTGTCGTCTACATTGGCTCTGTTAAAAGAGTGGATCTCCTCGCACGAACAAAGTTCGACATCAAAGCACGGGCATTTGCTGACGTGTTAGCGGTGATGCGAGGTCCTGGCACGAACCCGCGCGGGGCTACTATCGAATATTCGAGTTATGACGATAAAACACCGATGTTGGAAGGCGGTCCGCAATATCAGCTACGATCCGGCGTAAAGGTTGTGGTCTTTGCAAACTCGTTCGCAACCACCGTTCCTCCTGGATATCTCATTCAGGGTAGCCGCGAAGAATTGCTGCAACGTGTTGAAGCACTCCGCGATGCCCTTAGCCACCTGTCTTCCGACCAACTCAAGGTAAACGAGATTAACGAGGAAGATCGTCGTACCCAGCTCGCCTTGTACGATAGGCTATCCGCTTATCTCAGAATGCCCAAATAACTCCAGACCACAAATTCAATTTTCTGGAAAGCACAGGGTGCCAGCCGAAGCGACCTCTTGCCAGAGCTAGCCACGAATTCACACTAATGAACACCAATAGTCCTGCTGTAGCGGCGAAAATTCGTGTCTATTCGTGTTCATTCGTGGTCACCGGGGGTGTTTTGGACTGTCTGGAACGACGGAATCGCTTCGTTGATCACAACCCACGGCAATTTATCCTCGAGAAAGATTGCTTTCTGCGGCGCAAAACGAGTCGGATCGTCGAGCGATGCTATTGTGAAATCGATCGTGTCCGAATCTTTGCTGTCTTCGAAAAAAAGATGGGTGCCGCAACACGCGGCGAACGAACGGATCCGATTCGCGTGCTCAATTTTGCGCGGTTCACCCTTCGTTACGACCAGATCCTGGCGCGGCACCGATCCCCACTGCACATAAGGCGCACCAGCGCTTCGCCGGCAATCGACGCAATGACAATCGACCAATGCAAATGGCCGACCCTTCAACGCGTATCGTGTCCCGCCACAAACGCATCCACCGGTGAACTTCATAAGATCGATCAATCCTATCGCTATCTAATGACTGGCGGGCGAGCGATCAAAATATTTCACCACATTAGCAGTTCACGTTCGATTAATTGCATTTCCCTACAACGAGCTTATTGGCGTTCTCCGGGGGGCAACCAATTTGCAGTCCAAGAATTCGGCGGTGGCGTGGTAGGCGCGGACCCAATTACTCCATCGAAGTAGTTCGTGAATTTCGTCGGGGATGATTAGTTCCTCGAACGCGACGTTTTGTGCGCGCAGTTTTTCGACCAGATCGGTGGTCTGCTGGAACGGCACGTTGCGATCGTCGTCGCCATGGATCAGCAGGACGGGCGAGCGCCAGTTTGCGATGCTTGCGACTGGCGATGATTTGAAGGCGAGCTCGCGGGCTTCTTTTGCGTCTGGGGCAACCGCGGCATTCTTGGCCTCCGCCTCTTCGGACCACATCGGTAGAAAAGTCGACCAGTCGTGCACGCCGTGGAAATCGACTCCGGCCTTGAAAATGTCGGAGTTACGCGCGAGGCCCATGGCAGTCAAAAATCCGCCATAAGATCCGCCCCAGAGACCGATCCGCTGTGGGTTGACCGTATCTAGCGTTTGCAAAAATTTCGCGCCCGCGACCACGTCCTGGTATTCGGATGCGCCGCGCCACACCGATTTTGCCGGCTCGCGAAAGGCGCGGCCGTACATGATACCGAGCCGGTAATTTACCGAGAGCACATTGTAACCTTTGCTCGCCAGATATTGATTCATCGCATAAGCGTTGTGGTAATACTCCATGTAATGAAATCCGAGCAGCATCTGCCGGATCGGTCCGCCGTGGGTGAAGATGAGAGCCGGGCCGCGTTGTTTCTGGTCTTTTGGAGTGAACAGCTGGCCGTGAATCTGAAGGCCATCCGCGCTTTTAAACACCACCTGCTTTGGCGTAACTAACTGCGTCTCCGGGAAGTCAGGCGGAAGCATATTCTTCGCGATCAACTCGCGCCCGGTATTCGTGACCCGATAAGGCATGGCGGGCGAAGTCGCGCTTGAGCCGAGACACAACACCGTTTTTCCATCGCTCGTCTCAACGGGGTTCCACTCGATTGTCTCGCCGCGTGTGAGCGCTTCCGGCTCGCCGCCCGTCGCACCGACCCGCCAGATGTGCCGGCGATCGATGTCATTCTGATTCGAACTGTACAGGACGCTCCGCTTGTCTGCGCTCAGCATCACCTCTTCCACATCAAAATCGCCCGATGTGAGCAACTGGGGCGCGCCGCCTTCTGCCGCGATGGAGTAAAGATGATTGCGTCCGCCTTTCTCACTCGCGAAGATGACGCGGTCTGCATTTGTGAATTGCAGCGATTGAAACGCAAACAGCGGGAGCGAATCTTCCATTGCATTGCCGCTATGAAAGAGCTCGCGACCTTCGCCGCTTTGCGCGTCTGCAATCCAAAGCGACCACGGTCGCGGGAACTCTGGAATCAGCGGCCGTTTCGTTTCAAGTCCGGGCTGGCGAATAAACGCGATCTGTTTGCTGTCGGTTGACCAAACTGGACTGGCATCACGATTGGTCGTCGGTTCGAGATAATGGATCTTCCTCGTCGCCAAATCGAGCACGGCGATGAACGAGTGATCCTTGCGGTTCGTGCGAAACGCGATCCACTTTCCGTCTGGCGACCAGCGCGGTGTGTCGTTGTCGCCAAGTAATTCCTCGAGCTGTTCCGCCTTTTTCTTTCCGTCGATTGGCGCGATCCAGAGATGTTTCTTACCGGGCCAAACGACATTCTTGCCGTCCGGTGAAACCTGCAGATCTTCGCAGCCTTCCTGATTACAGCCAATGTCACCGAGAAACCGGGGTTCACCGCCGCTCACGTTTACCGCCCACGCCTGCTGCTTTGGAATCCTCGTGAGACTCTGTGGATTCGCCGAAGTTCCCTGCTTGTTCGTCTCGCTGCCACGGGCGTACACGACTGTTGTGCCATCTGGCGTCAGCCGCACGCTCGCGATCGCCTGGCCGTCGTCGCCCTTGTAATGCGTTACCTGGCGCGGCACGAAATCCGGCGCGTTTGCAACCCAGACATTGCGCTCGCCTTTATTGTCGAAGACCCAAGCCACGCGCGGGGCATGCAAAGCGGTCGTCAGACCGTACGGAAATGGCGCGCTCAGCACCTGCTCGATGGTGAACGCTTCGGCAAAACAGCAACCCGGCAAGACAAGCGAAACAATGGCAACACAGCGGAATAAAGTTTTCACGGCGGCGCGACTTTACTCGCCCTTGGGGACGTCGTCGATTCGTTTGCTTGTTTGCTCTCTTGTTCGAAGTCAGTTGATACTTGATGGTTCCTGCTTCGCAAACCTACGACGTGATAGACGAGAGTTGAGAGTCGATACTGGCATCATATTTTACCTGCGATGAAACGAAGAACGTTTTTAGAGGTAAGTCTCGCGGGGGCAGCTGGTGTTCTAACCGGTGGAGTGCAGAAAATTCTCGCAGCGGTTCCGGAGGCGCGAGGTTCCACGTTTGAATTGGGCGGCGATCTTTTGGTCAACCGGCTCGGGTTTGGCGCAATGCGGCTGACGGGCGAGGGGATCTGTGGTTGGCCGCCTGATCGCGAGAATGCGAAGAAAGTTTTGCGGCGCGCAGTTGAGCTGAGCGTTAACTTCATCGACACCGCAGACGCCTACGGTCCTGAAACAAATGAGCTCCTAATTGCCGAAGCGTTGTATCCTTATCCGAAAGGATTGGTCATCGCGACCAAAGGAGGTAACACTCGACCGGGGCCTAATCAATGGGTGCCGGACGGCCGCCCGGAATATTTAGCACAATGCGTCGATAAAAGTCTCAAGCGATTGAAACTAGAGCGGATCGATCTTTATCAGTTGCATCGGATCGATCGTAAGGTGCCGGTCGAAGAATCGTTGGGCGCGTTGAAAAAGGCGCAGGATGCCGGAAAAATCCGGCACGTTGGATTATCGGAAGTGACGGTTGCGGAAATCGAGCAGGCGAAAAAGGTCATGCCGATTGTCAGCATCCAGAACCACTACAACATCACTGACCGCAAGTTGGAAGCCGCGCTGAACTACTGTGAGAGAGAAAAGATGGGATTCATTCCGTGGGCGCCGATCGGCGGCGGCAAGAACCTTTCGTTACGCAAGGCTGGCAATGCGTTGGAAGCCGAAGCGAAGAGTCACAACATCAGCGTGGTGCAGCTCGCCCTCGCGTGGTTACTGCAAAAGTCGCCGGTCATGTTGCCCATCCCCGGCACATCCTCGCTCGCGCATCTCGAGGAAAACATGGCTGCGGCGAAACTTCAGCTCAGTCCGGAGGAGTGGAAGAAGATCGAAGGGGTAGCGCAATCTTGACAGCACATTAGAGTCTCGGAATCGGTCAACGAATTTTCTGGTAATGGAGACGGACTTCGCCCGATTAGCTAACGATCGATTCGAAATTGCCGACGCCCTGCATCGTTACGCTTTTGGTCTCGACCATGGCGATGCCGATTCGCTGGCGTCGGCGCTGACGGAAGATTGTCGTTTCGATTTCCGGCCAGCCGGCAGAAAACTCGAGATCGATTTTCCACTACTAATTGGTCGCGACGCCATTCTGAAAGGAGTCCTTCCATTGATCGGTCCGCTCGATACGAGTCATACTGTGAGCAATCTCCAAATCGAAATTGTCGGTGATACGGCTACGCTGTATGCGTACGTTTTGTCGCAGCACTTTATGCCGCGCGAGGGTTCGCGTCGTGGCTCGGAATATGCCCTACTGATGAATCGCTACGAGTGCGACCTGATGCGCGATCACGACAAGTGGCGCTTTAAGAGAATGACGATTGATAACGCTTGGGCACTTGGAAATCCGGAAATTCTCAATGCCCTGGCCAGCCGACACGCGCTGAGAACAAAATCAAAAAGGATTGTGTAGGTCCGGCGTTTACCAGACCGAGATTTCGCCAACCGTCTTAAGGAGGATTCTTTTCAGCCGCGGAAAATTTCGGAAATCGCAGGTTGTTTCTAAGCGCCTTCCATTCCAACGTTAGCGTGATCATAAAACGTAAGAGAGGGCCATAGATGACCGACGAGCACATTGAGAAGACCAAATCAGCTATCCAGGCCGCCGAAAATATTCCCGCAGATAGGAAAGCCGAGTTACTGGATTTGCTGTCGAAGCTCAAACCAGCCATAACCAAGGTTTCCGAGACCCATCACGAGGATGCCCGGAACATTGCCCGTCTCGTAGAGGCTTCGGCGCAGGAGACAATTCGCTCCGAAGCGAAACCGGAACAGAGCAGGAAACTTTTGCACGAACTGAAGCAATCTGTGGAAAGACTTGAAGTGTCGCATCCGCAATTGGCCGCTTTTGTGACCCAATACAGTACGTTTTTATCTGCTTTAGGTATTTGACCGCTCGCAGCGCACAGCAATCGCCACGTCGAAAATGCGTTCGTCAACGCAATTGAGGACGGAGACAATCACGCACTATCAGCGCCGAACGATGGCGCGTCGACTGAGTTCAGTTGGTTTTTACTGCGTATCGTGCCGCAATAAACTTGCTATCGAAAAGTGAGAAGTGGCTTAACAGTTTCGAGAAGGGGGTCAGAGGAGATGACTACGAACTACTCGGGTATCGATGGATATGTTGGGAACACACCATTGATTCGATTGCGACGTCTGTCCGAACTAACGGGTTGCGAGATTCTGGGAAAAGCTGAATTCATAAATCCGGCGGGATCGGTGAAAGATCGCGCCGCCTACGGAATCATTACTGACGCGGAGGCAGCGGGTCGGCTTAAGCCAGGCGCAACGATCGTTGAGGGAACCGCTGGCAACACCGGGATCGGGCTCGCCGTCATTGGGCGCGCCCGGGGTTATCGCACCGTTATTGTGATTCCGAATAATCAGTCGCCTGAAAAAATGCATTTGCTTCGCACTCTCGGTGCAGAAGTGAAAGCAGTGCCGGAAAAGCCATACAAGGATCCGGAGAATTACAATCATATCGCGCGTCGGCTCGCGGAGGAGAGAGGCTGGTTCTGGGCGAATCAATTCGATAACACCGCTAATCGCAACGCGCATTATCGCAGTACTGGCCCTGAAATCTGGAAACAAACCGAAGGTAAGGTCAGCGCGTTTGTCGCGGCCATCGGCACCGGCGGCACGCTTGCCGGTGTGAGCGCCTACCTCAAGGAAAAAAAGCCGAAGATTGAGATCGTCTGCGCTGATCCCTACGGCGCGGCGATGTGGTCCTGGTTTACCAACGGCAATCTGGAGACGAACGACGGCGATTCGATTGCCGAAGGGATCGGTCAGGGCCGTGTCACGAAGAACATTGAAGGCCTCAAGGTCGATCGAGCGTATCGCGTTCAGGATCAGAGCGGCCTGACGATCGTTTACCAGCTTCTGCGAGAAGAAGGTCTGTTCCTAGGCTTATCAAGCGGCATCAACGTCGCCGGTGCCGTGCGCTTGGCCAAAGAATCCGGCCCGGGTCAAACCATCGTTACTGTTCTTTGCGATTCGGGCCACAAATATCAATCGACGCTCTTCAATCGCGACTGGCTGACTTCCAATCACCTCGATCCGGATCTTCCGCTAGAATCAATTCTCGCTCGCTAATTCTAATTTCTGATCCACTAAACGGAGTCATTTTTTGATCATTTTCAGGCGACCACGAAGGCGCTCGCATCGATTCTATAATTGAGGGTGACGTATATTCATTAGGCGTCTGGAGAATGGGCTAGCAGAGCCTTTCGTCCGTCACAAAACAACAAACAAAGAAGGAGTATTATTATGAAACGACTTCTCTTAATCGCGTTGATGGCAGGCGGACTGGCTTTTATACCCGCACAACGTTCTGACGCTCAGGTGTCAGTCGGGATCGGGTTTGGACCCAGCTACGGCTATAGCTACTATCCGTATGGATATGGCTACTACCCGTACGGATATTACCGACCATATCGGTACTATGGCTACTATCGGCCTTACTATTGGTACGGCGGGCATCGAGTTTACCGCCATCACCGCTACCATCACTACTATCGTTACTAATTGAGGTAGCGGCCAAATTAGATGAGCTGGCTCGGACATGATTTCGGGCCAGCTCTTTTTTGGAGCGAACCAAATTCAAAACCCAGATTTCAGCACTTTGCGATCTAGGTTCCCGAATCCTGATATCCGACAGAGTCGCCTTGCGGGAATCTTGCACATGCGGGAACCACACGACCGCCCGTATCCGATCTTTCTGATGGAGGGAAGGCCTGGACGCCCGAGGAAATCGCTGGCAGGAGGTTCCGGCCCTCCGAAGCATAAACTAAGAAGGGAAATTATATGAAAAGGCTTTTCTTGATTGGATTGGCTATAAGCGGATTAGTTTTTGTTCTGGCGCGGCATTCTGACGCTCAGACCACCGTCCTGGTTCCCAGAACGGAGGGACTCAGTTTTGGATTTCCGAGCGGCTACACCGCGTATCCGACGTACCTAAATTACTATCCTTATGGATATTCTGGGCATCCGTACGTTCACTACTATCCCTACGCCGGGAATCCATATGCATATTATTCCGCTCCCCCAACCTACGGTTACAGCGGGCATCGGACCTACCACCGTCACCATCACCATTATCATCACTCTAATTATTGAGTTGGAATAACGGCCCCGTTGTTGTCAGCGCCGATTTCAACGTCGTTAGGGGACACGTCGTCCGGATGAAAAACGGGCGCCGATCTCTAAAACCATGTCTGGGCGAAGTCGCCAAAATTCGGTAGAAGGTCGCCGGCGGTGTGGATGAGAATCACTGCGAAAAGATTTTTCGTCCGGGCCCAGATGAGACCGAAAGTGATCCCGCCGATTGCCAGCACAACGACCGAGTAAGCAATCGCATCGAGCGCGCTCGGATTTGAGCCGAGTCCTTCAACTTCGCCAGCATGACGGAAAATAAAACCGGGTGCATGTGCCAGGCCGAAGATCAGCGACATTAGCAAGACCGCGCTTACTTCCGATTTAAGCACGGCCGCGAGGTGCGATTGGACGAGAGCACGAAAGAAAAATTCTTCGACTAATCCGGCTTCGACGAAAAGCCAGAAGAAACAAAGCGGCAGACCAAGAAGCAGTTGGTAGACGGTAAAGTGTCCCTGTCGAAACGCACTTCCGCCGCCACTGAAAAAATATTGGAACGCGAGAAATGCTCCGCCGACAACAAGGATAACCGGTAAATGATTGCGGCAGAGCGCGCGCAAACCTT
>JBEDUS010000370.1:0-3108 GCA_040414975.1 Candidatus Udaeobacter sp. | reverse complement strand
AAATTGCCAATCAGAAAGTTACGCAGAAATAGGCAGAGACAGTTTGTGCACGAGACTGCGAACGTTGTGCGCCAGTTTGCATGCACTTCGCGTAGGAGACCCACCCCGCCTGTCCAGCATACCCGGGGGGTCACGTGTGCTCGGTGCAGGTCGCAACATTTAATTGTCAGACGGGATTATCGCTCCGTTGAGCTCGCCGTCGAACCGTGAAACCGTTTGAGCAGCAAGAACTCCACCGCACCGTCACCATCCGCCCAGAATTAAAAAAATTGCCAATCAGAAAGTTACGCAGAAATAGACACGGACAGTTTGTGCACGAGACTGCGAACGTTGTGCGCCAGTTTGCAGCTGGACAATATCCCGGCCGACAGCGTAGCCGACGCGATAAGGATTAATGGCTCAACCAGAACTCAAAATAGTTGTCCCTCCTGGGTTCATTGCATCCATGAAATGGGGTGTACTCATACACCGCGATCGACCGCAATTTCTGCTTTGCCCAGGACACCGCGAAACACGATCGTCATGTCCGAGCCTTCACTCTGACAGCCCTGCTTTGCGCAGGCCTTCTGGCCTTCGCCGGCCTCGACCAAAAGGGCGGCTTCAGACCGTCCGTCGTGCGTTTGATTTGAGCAGGCAATGTCTCGCTGTGGCCGTTATGGTCTTGGGGAAAGGCGCCACAGAAGGCCGTAAGCCATATCGAGATGGCTTTCTCACGAACTGGGGCACATTTCAGAAATATTATCGACAAGAAGAGCTCAAAGCGTTTTTGGACGGAGCACTTCAAACCGAAGCGATCGCCGTCGCCCCCGGAATATTCTTTGTTTTTAAGGATAAGGTTCTCGAGCAGAGATTTTTGCTTGACCGTCAACGGCGCATTCAAGCCCCTCTTGCTCTCAATCTTCGGCCACCACTCGCCCGACCGACGCTTGCAGAACGACGGCTCGCGGCGTTGCGGCCTATTTTGGAACGTCCATGGCGTCAGATGCTTGGGGCGGGCCGTCCCTTGGTCGATGAGGAAGTGCCGGTCGATCTATTATCTGACATCGAACAACAGATCGGCTCGTTACGCCGCGCTGAACGACTGTGCGGCACGCAATTTGATGTGACTGAGCTTGCCGCTGCTGGGAATGCTCGCAAGGAGGATTTGCTGGTTTATTTCGGACTGAACATATTCAATGGGCGCACGCGGTATTCGACCCTTGTTCCTGAATTGCAACGCGATATCAAAGTGCTGTTTGGCAACGCGACGAGCGCTTTTGAAGCGGCTCGAGCAGTGCTGTTTTCCGTCGGGAAGACAGAAGTGATTGAACAGGCATGCCGCGGAGCAGCTGCGGCAGGGTGTGGGCATCTATTCGAGGACCACTCATTGCAAACTCACAGCTCCCTGATAAATCGATTGCCAGCGGCTTTGCGCTGCTACGTCGGCTGCGCCGCCAAACTTTACGGTGATATCGATGCTGCAGATTTGGTAAAGATCCACATTAGATCAGGTAAGCTCACCTTATTGTTTTATAACGACTTCGATTCATCGCCACTACCTAAGTTGCGGGAACGAATCAAAATTAATATGCGCTCGCAAAAGATCGACTTTTTCGACCACTCTCGAGACGATGAGCAGCAGCTTTTATTTATGAAATCAAGATACTTGGCGCCAGATCAAGAGGGATACGAACAGCAAAAGACATTTGATGACGCTCTCGAAAAACTTCGCTTGTTTGATTTTGACTTTTCACGATTTGGCCCACCGACCGGTGCTTTTACGGCGGCCCTGGCAAGCGCCGGCTACACCATTAAGGGCTTTACTGTTGCGGCTCGTTCCAGTAGTTCGAATGCTGTTATTTAACCTGGAAACACATCTGCATGTATGCGCCCGGTGGCTTTTGCTCAGCGGCCATGGTGCGCCGGTGGCCGATTTGACACGGTATGAACGAATTTCCTTGCGATATTCGCACTACCGTACTTAACGGTATGGAATGAGACGCGGCCTACCGATTGTCCTGTTGGGGCGATCGCGGTGCCTGCCGGCAAAGACCCGGTAGACGATCAAGAGGGATTGCTTCGGCGACGCAGAACACTACTCCCCGAGATTGGAGGATACGACTTAGGCGTTGGTTTGTTTGCAATCCAAAGGGTCTTGAATTTCTGGTTTGACAGGCGATCCCACGTTCGCGGTAGCCAATCATGCCGAAACTGCGGGACGGGGCGCTTACGCTGCAACTTGCCTCGCTTAGCGGGATGCAACAATGGGACGAAAATCACGCGACGCCTATGTAGATGCGCTCGGCTTGCGCGAGGGGGAAACCAGCGTAGCCGAAACGTTCGAGGCGGAATTCCGGCTTCGGCTTCAAAGAAATCTGGCTGATGGACGACGGTCCGAAATATACCTCGCGGACCGACCTGCGCGCTCCCGCCGATTTCTTCTGCTTCGCTCCGGCAGATCGGATCGGTTTCTGGGAGCGGGAAAGAAAGCGTCGGCCTTATTTCGGCCTTGTGAGAGATTTCCTCACCTAGCGGGAAGCCGCCGCTCTGGGAAATCGCGCCAACCGATCACTACATGCTCTCGGCTTGCCGCTCGTGGAAGGGCCTCGGTGCCGATTCCGAAGAGAAGCGCGAGCCTGCGAGCAACATCGACACTGTAGTGGTGGAGAGTGTGAAAGCGCTTGACCCCAAATGGCCCATAGGCTAACGCCTGCCGTTGGCGCCGCAGACCACGGCGGCGGGAAGCGGCGCGCGGTCATGGGGCCACGCGCTCTACCGGTCAAGACAGCGCCGGTTTGACCAAAGACGAAGCACGCCGCATCGCTGCCAATATCGGCAAATAATAAACCCGCTCCCATGCGCCCGCGCCGCGCGGCCGGGGATAGTAGCGGAGAGGGAGCGAGACGCACCAGTGAGTCCCGCTGACGAGGAGGCGGCGCTAAACGCGTCGGCGGTTATTTGTTCGCGGTTTAGGCGCTCTATTTCTTGGTAATGGAAGAAGATGGGTGGCGGGTTGTCGCCAATCGTCCACGCCCAGCTCGGAAAATTCCAGATCGCCCCCAGCGCCATGACTGTTTCGCCAAGAGTTGCAGCGGCGATCGGCAGCGCAACTTGGTCGAGGAATGGGCG
>JBEDUS010000369.1:0-14667 GCA_040414975.1 Candidatus Udaeobacter sp. | reverse complement strand
ATGCAACTCGAAGGCATTGATCACGTGGCTCTCGGTGTACGCGACATCGAGCAATCGGTGAAATGGTACACCGAGGTTCTCGGATTGGAGAGACTTCATGAAGGCGCATGGAGCGGCGTACCAACTTTTATCGGCAAAGGAAATACCGGCCTCGCATTGTTCCCCGCGCGGCCAGATGCAAAATCGACATCGTCACGCCACCGCGAACTGCGGATACTTCATCTGGCTTTTCGTGCAAACCGGGAAAATTTTCTCGGGGCGCAGCGCGAACTCGAAAAGCGCGGAATCAAATTCGAGTTCCAAGACCACGAAATCTCGCACTCGATTTATTTCCGCGATCCTGACGGTCACCAGCTCGAGATCACGACTTACGAATTGCCTCAGCCGCCTTGAGTTGTCATCTCGAGCGGAGTGAGACATCTCTCGCTATTTCGAAATAGTTAGAGATTCCTGGACTACGCTCAGAAAGACAGGTTGAAACGATGCAACTTTACGCCACCCTGCCGCAGCAGTTCTTGTATTTCTTGCCGCTGCCACAAGGGCATGGTTCGTTGCGGCCGACCTTTGGCACTGAGCGACGAACGGGTAGGTCGATTGAAACCTCGCCGGCGCCATCTCCATCGCCATCTCCCGTTGCAACGCCTGCCATCGCGCTAACGGGCTGACGGATGCGCGCGTCGGCACCAGCTGCGGGCGCGGTCGGCGCGTGTTCGCGCATCAAGAATTGCGGAAGTGTGGCCAAGAAATTCTCGAACGCCTGCAAGTTTGAGGTGCTGCGGAACAGATTGTTTAGCACTTCGTTCTTAATGTTCGCCATCAGCTCGACAAACATGTCGTACGCCTCGGTTTTGTACTCGATGAGCGGATCTTTTTGCGCGTAACCGCGGAGATAAACGCCCTCGCGCAACGCGTCCATCGCATACAAATGCTCCTGCCACAGCCGATCGATGGCGTTGAGAATAATGTAGCGCTCCAGGCTTTTTACCGCCGTAGGCTCTTCGTGGCTCGATTTCCGCTCGTACGCTTCTTTGATCTTTTCGATTAGAAATTTCGCGTTTTCGTCAACGGTGCGCGTATCGAACTGCGCTTTTTCCTTGGTCAAGCCAAGGGGAAAAGTCGTGTTTACCCAATTGATCAGACCATTGTAATTCGGTTCATCGTCTTCGAGATACTCTTTCACTTTGGCCGGCAGGGCTTCGTCGATCACTTCGAAGATGAGCTTGCGCGGCTCCTCGGAATCGATCACTTCGTTGCGATACGTGTAAACGACCTCGCGCTGCATGTTCATCACGTCGTCGAAATCGAGGGTCCGTTTTCGTATAAGATAATTGCGTTGCTCGACGCGTTTCTGCGCGGTCTCGACCGATTTATTGAGCCATCGGTGTTCGAGCTCCTGGCCTTCCTCGAGTCCGAAGCGCTCCATGATTTTTGTCATGCGATCGGCCGCCCCGAAATTGCGCATCAAATCGTCTTCGAAACTGACATAGAACCGCGATGCACCGGGGTCGCCCTGGCGCGCACAACGCCCGCGTAGCTGGCGATCGATTCGGCGCGCCTCGTGCCGCTCCGTGCCGACAACCATCAAGCCGCCTAGCTCTGTCACCCCGGGGCCAAGTTTAATATCAGTGCCGCGGCCTGCCATGTTTGTTGAAATCGTCACCGTGCCCGGTTGACCCGCGCGCGCGACGATTTCGGCTTCCTGCATGTGGAACTTCGCGTTCAAAACGTTGTGCGGAATTTTCTCACGCTTCAGCATTCGGCTAAGCAATTCGGACGCTTCAACGCTCACCGTTCCAACCAGTACCGGCTGATTCTTCGCGTGAGCATCTTTGAGCTCCTTGATGACCGCGTTGTATTTTTCGCGCCGCGTTTTGTAGATGCGATCGTTGTAATCCGTCCGCCGCACCGGCCGATTTGTGGGAATCATGTTTACATCGAGCTTGTAAATGTCGTGAAATTCTGCGGCTTCGGTCTCGGCCGTGCCGGTCATCCCTGCGAGCTTTTGATACAGCCTGAAATAATTTTGGATCGTGATCGTTGCCAAAGTCTGGGTCTCACGATCAATCTGCACACCTTCCTTCGCTTCAACTGCCTGATGTAATCCATCGCTCCAACGTCGCCCTGGCATTTTGCGGCCCGTGAACTCATCAACAATAACAACCTTGTTATCCTCGATGACGTACTGGACGTCCTTCTCGAACAAGCAGTACGCCCGAAGAAGCTGCGAGATGTTGTGGATCCGCTCGGCCTGAGCGTCGCAATGTTGTTGGCGCTCCGTTTTCCTCTTGTCTTTCTCCTCAGGCGAAAGCGTTTGATCCAGATCGATCTCCGTGAATTCGTTAATCAAATCCGGCAGCACGAATGCGTTCGGGTCATCTGGATTGAGAAAGCTGCGTCCCTGCTCGGAGAGATCGGCTTCGTTCGATTTTTCGTCGATTGTGAAGAAAAGCTCTTCTTTGAGCGCAAACAATTCTTCTTTGCGCGTGTCCTGATAAAATGAAAGCTCAGCCTTATCGACAGCGCGACGCTTGTCCGGGTCCTCCATCATGCGCAGCAACTGCTTGTTGCGCGGCTGACCGAGTTTCACTTTGAACATAAGACGTCCGCCCGTCTCCACATCCTCCTGCGAAAATTTCTCGATCGCTTCGCTTGCGATTCGGTTGCAAAGCATATTTTGCTTGCGAACCAACTGTTCGATGAGCGGCTTCCATTTGTCATACTGATGAGTGGAAATCGTCGCGGGACCGCTGATGATGAGCGGCGTCCGCGCTTCGTCGATCAGAATGGAATCGACTTCATCGACGATCGCATAGTGATAACCGCGCTGGACCTGCTGTTCGCGCGTTGTGGCCATGCCGTTGTCGCGCAAATAATCGAAACCGAACTCGCTGTTCGTGCCGTACGTAACGTCCATCGCGTATTGCTCGCGACGTTCATCCGGCTCCTGATCGTGTTGAATGCAGCCGACCGTAAGTCCTAAGAAGCTATAAAGCTGCCCCATCCACTCCGCGTCGCGTCGCGCCAAATAATCGTTCACGGTCACCAGGTGCGCGCCACGACCGGTAAGCGCGTTTAGATACAGTGGGAGGGTCGCAACCAAGGTCTTGCCTTCACCAGTGGCCATTTCCGCGATCCGGCCTCGATGCAGAACGATTCCGCCGAGTAATTGCACGTCGAAATGCACCATGTCCCAGACCATGGGCTGATCGCACACAGTGAAAGTGTGATTTCGCTCTTTCAGCCGGCGGGCCGCGTTTTTCACCGCGGCGAACGCTTCGGGCAAAATCTCAGCAAGCTTTTTCCATTGATCCTCAAGTTCAGGAATCTTCGACAACTCTTCCTTCCAGGCCGCGGTCTTGGCGCGCAACTCGTCGTCGGACAAGCTCTTGAACTGCTCGTCCATCTCATTGATTTGGCGTACGATCGGCGTCAACCGCCTCAGCTCGCGCTGATTTTTCGATCCGAGAATCTTCTTTAAAATCCAACCAACCATTTGGGTTACAGTATCGCCGAGATTCGGCTATTTGTCATTCCGGCCCCGGTTGTTAAGCTCGGCCGTGAGGAAGTTCAATATCGCGTTTGCGTTCGTCCTGATTGCTATGGCGAGCGCGAACGGTCAAGCCGATGCGAAAAGCCGGGAATGGAACAAGCCGGTGCCACCCTTCAGGATCGCTGGAAACCTTTATTATGTCGGCGCAATCGAAATCACTTCTTACTTAATCACGACTCCGCAAGGTCATTTCCTCCTTGATGGCGGATTTGTCGAAACCGCCCCGCAAATCGAGCGGAACATCGTGCAGCTCGGTTTCAAATTGACCGACGTGAAATATTTGCTCAACAGCCACGCGCATTACGATCACGCCGGTGGTCTGGCTGAGCTCAAGAAGTCAACCGGCGCAAAATTCGTCGCGAGCGAAGGCGACGCCGGCCTGCTGCGCAAAGGCGGGCGTGGCGACTTTCGATTCGGCGACACGCTGCTTTTTCCACCGGTTGAACCGGACAAAATCATTCTTGATGGCGAATCGCTTCGTCTTGGCGATCAAGTGACGACCGCGCATTTGACCCCAGGACACACCAAAGGAACCACAACCTGGACGACCAAAATCCGCGACGGCGCAACAACATACCAGGTCGTTTTTGTCGGCAGCCAAAGCTCGCTCGACTACAAATTTGTCGGACAAGAAAGCTATCCCGGCATCGCGGCTGACTTTGTAAAATCGTTCGCGATCTTAAAAAGCCTGCCGTGCGATATTTTTCTCGCAGCCCACGGCTCATTTTTTCATTTCATGGATAAGCATGAACGTCTCATACGTGGTGATACAAAGGCGTTTGTGGATCCGGAGGGCTACTATCGGTATCTGAGCGAAAGCGAGAAGGATTTTCGCCAGAAACTCGATCAGCAAAAACAACAAGCTGCGGCATCGCAATGATTGCGCGACGCGCGTCGGCGTTTAAGATCGCGGCATGAAGAAAGTTATTTCCACAAGCGATGCCCCGGGAGCGATTGGCCCCTACTCGCAAGCAGTGCGCAGCGGCAGCTTCCTGTTTTGCAGCGGTCAGATTCCGCTCGACCCCAAATCGGGCGAGATCGTTCCCGGCGATATTACCGCGCAAACCCAACGGGTACTCGACAACATAGCGGCCATTTTGAAGGCCGATGGATTAACTTTCGACGATGTCGTTAAGACAACGATCTTCCTCACCAACCTTGGCGATTTCCAGATCGTTAATAAAATCTATGGATCATATTTCAAGCAGGATCCTCCTGCCCGTTCCACTGTACAAGTCGCCGCCCTGCCCAAAGGAGCGAATGTGGAAATTGAAGTGATTGCCGCGACGGACGATAACGGGCAAGCAGCGTATGACACTTCCGGCTAAAATCGGCAATGGAGGATCACACCGACATCTTCATGAGCCATGATATTCTCGCCCTTTTTCGCCAGACAGGCGCACTGTTGGATGGCCACTTCATCTTGCGCTCAGGCTTGCACAGCCGGCAGTATTTCCAATGCGCTTTGCTCCTTCAGGACACGGCGATCGCGGCGAAAGTTTGTGGATGGCTCGCGGACAAGCTGCGCAAATTCGATTGCGACACCGTTATTTCCCCTGCCCTCGGCGGAATCATTGTCGGCCAGGAAGTCGGGCGGTCGTTAGGCAAACGCCACATCTTTGTCGAAAAAGACGACTGCAAACTAGTCCTTCGACGCGGTTTCCAAATTTCGCCGAATGAAAAATTGGTTGTTGTCGAGGATGTGGTAACGCGCGGCGGACGTGTGCAGGAGACAATCGCTATCGTTCATAACCATGGCGGTATCGTCTCCGCAGTCGGAGTGATTGTCGATCGGAGCGGCGAGACGAAGCCGGATTTTGGCTGTCCGTTTGTGAGCCTGGTCGAGATGGACATCGAAAACTTTTCTGCAGACAAGCTGCCACCTGACCTGGGGAAAATTCCAGGCGTCAAGCCGGGGAGCAAGTAGCTGTAGACATCGGCCTATGGCCGGTCATCAGCGATCACCTCAGCGCGCATTCAATAACGGCCCCGCAGGGCCGTGGCTACAAGTTCCGTCCCGTTGAAGCGCGTATCATTTTGAAAGCAATAAGGCGAGTTGCTTTGGATCGGTCACCGGCGCCTTACAGGTGAAATTTTCGCACACGTATGCGGCGGGCTTTCCATCGATGAGCGACATCGCGCGGATCGCTTCATTCTTTTCGCCAATATATTTCTGGCCGTCGGCGCCATCCGCGAAAAACAGGACCGTTTTCGGCAGGAAATGCAGATTCACCTCTTCCACTAAGGCTTTGGTTTCCCAGGCATCTTTCTTTCCGGCGATTACGACCTGGCGCGGCTTGCTTAATGAATAATCGAGTGCCACCAACATTTGCGGCATGGCGCTGGGAAAATGCGAGAATGTCGTCGCAAATGCGTCGGTCGTTTTTCGCGCGCGTTCCGCCATCGGTTTGTCATCGCGAAATTGTGCCAGTCGCAGAAGATTTAGAGCTGCGACCGAACTTGCGGCGGGCTCCGCCCCGTCGTTATCGTCTTTCAGTCGGAGAAAAACGCTTTCGTCCTTACCGCTGGTGCTGAAGTAGCCGCCGTTCTTTTCATCAAAAAACAAGCGGTCCTGCGTCTCCTGCAATTGAACCGCGAATTTCAGCCACTCGACATCGAATGAAGCTTCGTAAAGATCGAGAAAGCCCTGGATAGCAAATGCATAATCGTCGGCGAAACCCTCGATATCGCTCCGGCCACCGCGATAGTTGCGATACAAAATCTTGCCCGACGGATCGTATAAGTTTGCCTGAAGAAATTTCGCAGCACGCGTTGCAATTTCCAGGTAGCGTCCCGCGGTCGCGGGATCGAGCACTTGCGCGGCTCGGGCATAAGCCGAAATCATCAGGCCGTTCCAAGCGGCAATGATTTTATCGTCGAGATGAGGCCGCGGTCGCCTTGCGCAAATGGAAAACAGTTTGTCGCGGCCTTGTGCGAGTAGTTTTCCGATTTCTTCCTCGGTTTTCCCAAAGTTCTTTGCGGTCTCCGCAATCGTGTGACGCTCAATCAAAATATTCTTGCCACGAAATTCATCCTGAGGATCGCTCCCTTCCGGCGCATTTCCTTGCGGCTGCACGCCGTACTGGAAATCGAAAACCTCGGCGGCATCACCAAGTTCGGCGTCGATCTCTTTTTTTGTCCAGATATAAAAAGCGCCTTCGGCGGTCTTGCCGTGGCCGGGATCGCCGACCGCGGCTACAACCGGGCTGTCAGCATCTTCAGCGGAGAAGAAGCCACCTTCCTTAGACGTCATGTCGCGAGCGACATAATCCAGAATATCGCGTGCCACTGCTTCGTATTGTCGATCCCGCGTGATCTGGAACGCGTCGAGATAGGCAACAGCGAGCTGGGCCTGATCGTAAAGCATCTTTTCGAAGTGCGGCACGTGCCAGTAACGATCGACCGAGTAACGATGAAACCCGCCCCCGATATGATCGTGCATTCCGCCCGCAGCCATTTTGCGTAGCGTAAAAAGAGTCATTTCGAGCGCATTCTTGCCAGATTCACTTTTGGGATCCCGCGCGTAAAATCGGGTCAGAAAATTGAGCGTGACTGGCCGCGGGAATTTTGGCGCATTGCCGAAACCGCCTTCCTTCGGGTCGTAACTACGTTCAATTTGCCGGTAAGCGGCCTGTAAGATTGAGCCGTCGATTTTGCCCTCGACCTTTCCGGCTGATTGAGATTCACGTAGCGCATCAACGATCTTGCCGCCTTGCTCGACAATTTTATCATGATTTTCTTTCCAAGCGGTCGCAATTCGTTCCAGCACTGTTTTGAAAGCCGGCTGGCCATATCGATCCTCGGGCGGAAAATAGGTTCCACCGACAAATGGCTTCAGGTCGGGCGTCAACCAGACACTCATCGGCCATCCGCCTCCTCCGGTAGTCGCCTGTACAAAGGTCATGTAAACCCGATCAACATCAGGGCGCTCTTCGCGATCCACTTTAATGTTCACAAACTCGCGATTCATGATCGCGGCCACTTCTTTGTTTTCGAACGATTCGTGCGCCATGACGTGGCACCAGTGGCACGTCGAGTAGCCAACTGAGAGAAAGATCGGTTTGTTTTTCCGGCGCGCCTTGGCGAAAGCTTCCTCGCCCCACGGATACCAATCGACAGGATTGTGCGCGTGCTGGAGAAGATACGGCGACTTCTCCTGAGCCAGCCGGTTTGTGTGTTCAGGACCCCGTGTGGGCTCTGCAAAAGAGTCGCTCGATGTCACCAACCACGTTAGCGCGAGAACTCCAAAGCGGAAGGAACTTATCATGTGACGACGGGTGGCGCGGTGCAAGTTTCCATGACCGTTCTTGTCATTCCGAACGAAGTCGAGCAATCTCTTTCTGTTTCCGACTGGCGCCTCGGCTTTCTTGTTAAACCGAAAGGCCTCGATCACGCTCGACATGACAAAGCATGGATACAACACATCTGGTTCTTCTTTTTATCGCCGTCGGTTTAATCGCCTTTCTGTACTCATCAGTCGGTCATGCGGGCGCGTCGGGTTACATCGCGACGATGACGCTGTTTGGACTCGCTCCCACTGTCATTCGACCAACAGCGCTACTCCTTAACATCCTCGTTGCGTCAATGGGCACGTTTCAATTCTGGCGAGCCGGCCATTTCTCCTGGAGATTGTTCTGGCCGTTCGCGTTGCTTTCCATTCCCGCCGCATACGTCGGCGGTTATCTTCAGCCCTCCGCTTCCGTTCTCCGAATTTTGATAGGCGTTGTGCTTCTTTTTTCCGCGGCGCGACTGGTGTTTCGTCGAAGCGATCCGCCGAAAACGGTGCCCCCCTCGCAGCCTGTGGCAATCAGTGTAGGAGCGGGTCTTGGATTTCTCTCAGGTCTGACTGGCACAGGGGGCGGAATATTCCTCACGCCACTCCTGCTCTTTTGTAAATGGGCGCACATTCGCCAGGCGGCAGCTGTTTCGGCGTTGTTCATTTGGGTGAATTCGATCGCAGGGCTGGTTGGCTACTTTACAAAAGTTCATTCAATTCCCTCGCTGGGTATCATCCTTTCAGCAGCTGCAATCGTTGGTGGCGCTGTGGGCTCCCATTTGGGCAGCAGGCATTTTGCTGTCCGGGTAATTTCGCTCCTTCTGGCAACAGTTCTCGTTATCGCCGGTATCAAGTTGATTTTCACGAGGTAACTGGCTCCGCTTGTAGCCGCATTATTGCGTCGCCGCGAATTTTCCGTCACCCAGCACGGCGGCACAGTGCCGTAGCTACAACAATTCCAGTTTGGGGGCGGTTTCCGGCGACCAGGGATTGATTTTGTAATCGGATGCGACAATCCGTGCGGCATATCCACGCAACAGCTGACATAATGCGGCGACGTCGAGTCCGTGATGTCGCGGACCGAAACGCGAGAGGTTCCTCTCAGCGAGCTGGAACAGACGAACGGCCGGAGACAAGCGCCTGCCATGCTTTTCATGCAACGGGTATTCGAATCGTTTTTGAAGGTGAACGAAAGCCCCAGCGGCTTGAATCAATCCTTTGAAATAGTCTGCATCGGCTGATTTGGTCTCGAGCCAAAGCTGCTCCAGCACATCATGCGCCTCGTAATAACGTTTTTCATTCCAGCAATGGAAAAACGCACGATAAAATGGATGCTTTGCGATGTCTCTCTCCTCTGGATCGACATCTTCACCAGCCATCTCGGCAACAAACCGCGAAATCCTCTCGCCTTTGTTCATGAAGAGCTTAATTTGCTCACGGCTGAGATGATGAGCAAACCAGCTCGCACCAGTTTTTCCGGGGAACAAGACTGCCCGCCTCGCGCTGCTGCCTTCTCCCAGCCAGCCAGGCTTTGTCCGCATAAGAAATGACAACCGTGACCCTGGCCATCCTGCTGGTGGTCATCTCAATTTTGATTTTCTGTTCCGCTCTCTTTTCCGGAGTCGAAACGGCGCTCTTCTCCCTTAAGGCACATCAATTGCGCCGTCTGGAAGCAAATCACCCGAGGCTTACAGCGTTCGTGCAATTTTTCCGGGAAAATCCGCGCCGCGTCCTAAACGTCCTGCTGCTAGGCGACGGATTGATAAACGTTCTCCTGGTTGTGCTGTGTCTTTTTTTCTTATGGGAGAGTCCATTGGCGGGTCATGTTCCGCAGTGGGCGGCGGCGGTCGCGATTTTCGCAATCGTTGTGCTGCTTTGCGATCTCATCCCAAAGCTTCTCGCGCTTTCGGCGCCCTACAGACTATCAACCATCGGTGCCTTCGCCTTGCAGATATCGATGCCGCTTCTTGATCGCATGGGCCGCGGGCTCGAGAGCGTCAGCGCGTACGTGATCGACTTCCTCACCCCGTCGCACCTGCGCACCCGTCCGCGCTTAAGTGATGAGGAGTTGGAGACTCTGATCGAGATGAGTGAGGAGGAAGGCGCATTGTATGAAGGCGAAGCCGAAATCATTCAGGAAATCATCAAGCTCGGTGACAAAACCGCAAAGGACTGCATGACGCCGCGCGTTGATAGTTTCATGCTGCCGGATGATTTGACGAATGAGGAAGTAATCGCGCGGCTGAAGAAAAATCGTTATCGACGCGTCCCGGTTTATGCGGACACACCCGATCAAATTCTCGGGATCATCGATGTGAAATTGTTCCTGCTCGACCCTGCCGAACATTACACCGAGAAATTAATCGCTCCGTCCTTCGTCCACGAGACGATGGGCGCGCTGGAGCTGCTCAAACTCTTTTTGACTCGTCCCCAGGCGATGGCAGTCGTGGTTGATGAATTTGGCGGCACCGAAGGAGTTATCACCATGGAAGACATCGTGGAAGAGATTCTTCGCGACGTCGTGCCGCGAGACGATGTCGCTCTTTACATCGAACCGCTTGGCAATGGCAGATTTCTCGTTAGCGGCAACGCGCGCCTGGACGATTTAAGCGAATATCTCGGCTTTCAAATCGACGCGGAAGGGATCGACACGATTGGCGGACTTGTCTTCACGCGGCTGGGTTATTTGCCGTCCGCCGGCACAAAACTGGAGCTCCCGAGGCTTGCGATTACAGTGCGCCGCGCAGGGCACAAGAGAATCGAGGAAGTTCTTCTCCAGAAAACAGTTCCGAAAGCTTTTGGGGCAGCGGCATGATCATCGCCTTAATCATTTTTTGTTGCTGGGTTGTTTCGTTTTTCTTCAACGGGATTGAAAGCGGACTGCTTTCGATCGATCCCATTCGATTGCGACAGAATGTGAAGCGCCGCGTGTCGGCGGCAATTCGCTTGAATCGATTGTTGAAACACCCGGAACGGCTGCTCGTGACGGTTCTGCTCTTCACGAACGGGGCGGACATACTCGGTCTGCTCCTGCTGACGCACAAGTTAGTGCAGTTATGGGGCTATACCGGCTACCTCATCTCGCTCGCGATCGCGCTTCCGGTCTACCTATTTCTACTCTCGGTACTCCCAAAATCGCTTCTCCGGCGATTCCCTTTTCGCGCCCTTGCTCAGCTGGCAGGTGTACTCGAACTCGCGTCGCTCCTGTTGTCGCCGTTGGTTGAACTTGGCGCGCGGGTAGGGAAGCTGCTCCTGGCGGATCGCGCGGCCAAGCGTGCGCGTCTTTTTGCCGGACGCGAAGAGCTAAAGCAGATCACAGCACAAGGCGAGCTCGAGGGTTCTCTGACTCCGACGGAACGCGCGATGATTCATAATGTAGTGGACTTTAGCAGCGTCAAAGTGCGCGACGTAATGCTGCCGTCCGCGAAAGTAGTCGCGTTAGCGCCGAACGCGTCTGCTCGGGAAGCAGTGGAGCTCAGCGCCTCTTCGGGTCTTGATCGCCTGCCTGTGATCACAGCCGGAGGGCAACCTGCCGGATTAGTCAACGTCCTTGATATCCTGCTCGACCAAAATGGGAGCAAGCCCCTGGACAATTATGTCCGGCGCATCGTAACCACCGCTGAGGATGAGTCCGCCCATAGGGTTGTACAACAACTCCGTGCCGCTCGACTTGACCTGGCGGCTGTCATGGACCGAAAGAAAAGTTTTCGTGGGATTGTTACAATTGAGGATCTGGTTCGGTGCCTCGTTTCTTCGAGCGAGGCACGAGGTTGAATAGGTCAGGGTGGGTGGTTTCCATCCGCCATCTAGGATGCGGCTAACCAACCGCCGTCGCTAAGCCACGGCGCCCAAAGTAACCGCCGTCCCATGACAGTCATTGCAATGTCACGGTTTCCTCGTCACCGCCAAGGATGCGCGCGGCAGCAAGGAGCGCGACGTGAGAAAATGCCTGCGGAAAATTTCCCAGCTGCCGTTTGTCGCGCGGATCATACTCCTCGGAGAGAAGTCCCAGATCGTTTCGCACATCAAGCAAGCTTTCGAACAATTCGCGCGCTTCTTTCCTTCGGTCGAGGAGATGCCAGCAAGCAACCAACCAGAACGAGCATGGAAGGAATACGCCTTCCCCGCCCGGTAATCCGTCCACGCCACATTCCTGTGGCCGATAACGCAGGACAAGGCCATCCTCCATCAACTCCCGTTCGATGGCCTCGACGGTATTGCGTACTCGTTCGTCAGTTGCCGGTAAAAAGCCAACAAGCGGCATCGTCAAAAGGCTCGCGTCCAGCGCATCGGAACCATAAAACTGGGTGAACGCTCTCCTCTTCTTGTTGTAACCACGCTCGCAAACCTCCGCGCGAATTTGCTCTCTAATCTTTAGCCAACGGGGATGATGCTCGCCTGCTGCGCATCCGCATTCCTCAACAAGCTTTACCGCGCAATCGAAAGCTACCCAGGCCATCATCTTGGAGTGCGTGAAATTTTTTCGGCCGCCGCGAACCTCCCAGATTCCTTCATCTGGTTTCTGCCAGTTTGGTTCCAGAAATTTCATCAACTGGACCATCAAGGCCCAGTCAGGCTCTTCCATTTTGATTCCCGCGCGATCGGCCTGGAACATCGTGGCGAGCACTTCGCCATAAACATCCAGTTGAAATTGTTTTGACGCCGCGTTGCCAATCCGCACCGGCACAGACTTTTCGTAACCTGAGAGCCAGGGAATTTCGACTTCGTCGAGACGGCGTTCACCGCTAACGCCGTACATGATCTGCATCTGCGCGGGACTGCCAGCGACAGCTCGAAGCAGCCATTCCCGCCATCCTTGAGCTTCCTCGCGATAACCGTGGAGCAGCAGCGAGAGCAAGGCGAAGGTAGCATCTCGCAACCAGCAGTAACGATAATCCCAGTTGCGCGGTCCTCCTATTTGTTCAGGCAACGAAGTCGTGGCCGCAGCAACCAGGCCGCCGGTAGGCGCGTAGGTCAATCCCTTGAGCACGATGAGCGAGCGCATCACTGCATCGCGCCATTTCCCCTTGCCCTGAAACTGATTCGACCATGCTTGCCAAAACCTTTTGGTGTCGTGCAGGGCATGCTCGAAGTGGATCGGCCTTGGCGGATTCTTATGCGAAGCAAACCATGTGAGCACGAACGGGACCTGATCCCCTTCATCGACTGTAAATTCGGCAACAGTAGTTAAGTCCTTGCCATGCGTTTCAATTGGCGTGCGCAAGATCAATCCATCGGGGCCAGCGATCGCTTCCAGCCCGCCATTCCGTTGGCGCACCCACGGCACGATCTGTCCGTAATCAAACCGGATGATCAGTTCCATTTGCATCCTCACTTTGCCGCGTACCCCTTCCACGATGCGGATGATGTCCGGGTTTTCCCCGCGCGGCGGCATGAAATCGATCAGGCGCACCGCGCCGCTTTTGGTTTCGATTTCCGTCTCGAGAATAAGCGAGTCACCGCGGTAACGGCGGCGTGTCGCTTCGACCTCTTCCTGCGGGAAAAACCGCCAATGTCCGTTTTTCGTATCGCCCAGTAGCGAAGCGAAGCATGCGGGCGAGTCGAACCGCGGAAGACAAAGCCAGTCAACACAGCCGTCCCGACTCACCAACGCGCCGGTCTGCGTATCGCTGAGAAACGCATAGTCTTCGATCTTTGTCCTTTCCTTCGCCACGTTAAATTCCTGCTCTTGCTATTAATCGTGCTCGCGCTGCTCCGTGGTGGCAGCCGTGTCGGGTGCGTTCGCCAGTCTCGCGATCCCGTCCCGTGTTAATCGGAACACTGTCCATTCGTCCATCGGCTTTGCCCCTAGCGCGCGATAAAACTTGATCGCTGGCTCGTTCCAATCGAGCACGGCCCATTCCATACGCCCGCAGTCGCGTTCCCGCGCAATTTTCGCAAGCTCAATGAGCAATGCGCGTCCGTAACCTTTGCCGCGCTTTTCCGGTTTCACGAACAAGTCTTCGAGATAAAGCCCGGGCCGTCCGAGCCAGGTGGAAAAATTATAGAAGTAAACTGCGAACCCGACCGCCGATTGTCCCTCAAACGCAAGGAGCACCTCCGCAGCCGGTCGTTCCCCGAATAACACGTCGATAAGTTCTTCCTCTGTCGCGGTCACGTCGTTTGGGGCGCGCTCGTACGTCGCCAAGTCGCGAATTAGCTTCAAGATAATCGGCACGTCTTCTATGCGGGCCGGATGGATCGTGAATTCGTTAGGAATCCTCATGGCTAATTCAGCGTTCTGCCAGGGCTTGGCTGATGCGATCCAAGCCTTCGGCGAACATTTCTGTATTCACACCCATGCCAATACGAAAATGATCAGGCATTTCAAAAAAGCGACCCGGAACTGCTGAGGTGTCGAATTCTGTTCGCAGCCGTTCCAGGAAATCATCAGCGTTGCCATTTCTCAATTGCACGAACGAAGTCGTGCCCCAATCGGTCCAGACAGCAGAAAGCGCGGACTGCTGCCTCAAAAAGTCTCGAAGTAATTCGCGATCCGCGTCCACAATCCGGCGTGCTTTTTCGCGCAGCCGATTCAAGTGCTTAAACGCGGCGACGGAGAGCAGCAGCCCCGGGTAAACTGGCGTCGCGCTGTAGAGATCGTTCAGACGGCGCATTTTCCAGGCGAGGTCTGGACGCGCCAGGATCCAGCCGCAACGCAGTCCGCTAACGCCGTAAACTTTCGTCAAACTGCTGGTCACCACAAACTCTGGTCCGAGATGAAACGACGTTCGCGGCGTGCGCTGATAAACTGAATCCAAATAAACTTCGTCCACTAACACGAGCGCTCCAATGCTGCGCCCAATGTCGCCGATCTCCCGCAGAATCGAGTCCGGTGTAA
>JBEDUS010000368.1:0-8357 GCA_040414975.1 Candidatus Udaeobacter sp. | reverse complement strand
CGGAGCCCAGCAGCGCCAGAAAGACGCCGGCCAGCACGATGACCAGACCGAGCAAGACGCGCAGATTAAAGAAAGCGGAATGAGCAGTGCCTTTCTTTTTCACCAACAAGGCTCTTTTACTCGAATCGCGTCAAAGATGTCGAGACTTTTCGGCTGCCCGCAACTCAATGCTTCATCGAAATCGTTGGACGCTTCTCACTAGCAAGCACGGCAAATCGACACTGCTTCGGCGATGGTCTGACTCAGCATCTAACTAGAATTAGACTGCAACTTGCAATCTATTTCCGCCTCCATAGAGGGAAGTATCCCCGAAAAGGCTGCAGGCTGGCAAGACCAATGGCAGCGAATCGGTGAGCTGCCTTGTGTGCTCAACGTCGGTTCAAACACTGGCACAAACATTTTGTTGATCAGCCGTTCGCATTATCTTCGCCCATGAACATAACCGGACTCGCGCAACTCGAAACACGCCTGCATCGCGTCGAACGCCAGAACCGCATCCTTCTCGCCCTGCTCTGTGCCGCCATCGGTCTGGCCCTGCTGGGCGCGACCAGGAGCGGCAATAATGTCATCACTGCCGATGAAGTCCGCACGCACCACCTCTCGCTCGTTAATGACAAGGGCAACGTCGTCCATGAATGGGTGGTGCACGGCGGCTTCCTTGTCGAGCAATAGTGACCGTCGCCCCCTTAACGCGCGGTAAAAATTATCGCGGTAGGTTCTTGTTAGCCTTGAAGGGCTTGCGGCATTCGTGTAGCGGACAGCCTCAAGTCAGCGTAAAATCAAGGGCGAGACAGCAGCGCAGTGGTTAAAGCCATGCGCTAATAAGATGGCTCCTGAACGCGCCTTTTCATCACGCTCGACATAATCAGTCGGGTGACTATTAATCGTCGCGCAATGCCATTTAGTTTTTCTGAATCCAAGCACCGGTTACAGATAATTGCCGCGGTGATCTTGCTGATCGCGATGGCAGGCTGTGGAAACTCCACCATCGTTGGCAAATGGCGCATGATGGGGGGATCGAACACAACGCTTTGGGAATTCTCGCCGAATGGCGGTGTACTCGTCGACGACATACGCGGCAGGTACCAATTCGGTGACCAGGACCGAATCAAAATCGAAACACCCTTCGCCACTACCGTTTATCAGCTGAAAATTTCCGGCGACCGGATGACACTGCAAGAACCCGGGGGTTCCAAGCTTGAGTTTACCAGGATAAAGGAAACGCAGCGCTGATCTCCGGATTCAATTACGATCCCAGACTTCCCATTAAATTTTTGCGTGCAGCGGTTTCCTTTTCCTGCCGGTCCTGTTTCTTTGCAAGCTGCCCGACTTTTCAGTGCTAATTGCCGGCGTGTGATGCTGGCCGATTCCGCGCTTCTGGCGAAACACTTCGAAGCACGCGTAGCTGGGAAGAAGAGCAATTCTCCGCTTCCGGCCCGAAAATTCCGCGAATTACGGATCGCTTGGAAAGGATCAACGCTTCATTTGGACGACAAGCTTTGGCCCAAGAAGAAAAAGAGCGGAAAAGCTTCCAGTGAAATTAAGATCACTGTTAAACCCTCTGCGCTGATCATTCTGCAGCCGGCTCCGACGAGTAAGACGTAGGACGCGAATCAGAATTCCGCGCTGCCGGGCGTCCGCGCGAACGGGATTACGTCGCGAATGTTGGGAACACCGGTAACGAACATCAGCATTCGCTCGAAACCGAGCCCGAAGCCGGAGTGTGGCGCCGTGCCGTAACGGCGAAGATCGAGATACCATTTGTAATCAGCAGGATCCATGTTGTGGCGACGCATGTTCTCCTCCAGTATCTGCAGGCGCTCTTCACGCTGGCTGCCGCCGACGATTTCGCCAATTCCCGGCACGAGCAGATCCATTGCCGTCACCGTCTTTCCGTCATCGTTCACACGCATGTAAAACGGTTTGATTTCTTTTGGATAATTGAAAACGGTGACCGGGCACTGGAAGTGTTTCTCCGTCAACCAGCGTTCATGCTCCGATTGCAGGTTTAATCCGTAATCGACCGGGAACTCGAATTTCTCGCCGCTCTTTTTTAACAGTTCGACGGCTTCGGCATAAGTGACCCGTTGAAATGGCCGTTCGACCACAAAATCGAGTCGCGCGAGCAATTCCTTATCCACGAACCTGGCGAAAAGTTCCATCTCTTCGGGGCAATGTTCGCGGGCGTCTGCGATCAAATATTTCACAAACTCTTCGGCGAGATCCATGTTGCCGTTCAGATCGCAAAACGCCATCTCCGGCTCGATCATCCAGAATTCACTGGCGTGTCTGGATGTGTTGGAGTTCTCAGCGCGAAAAGTTGGTCCAAACGTGTAAACATTGGACAAGGCCAGCGCGAATGCCTCTGCTTCCAACTGGCCGCTCACTGTCAGATACGTCGGTCGCGCGAAAAAATCTTTCGCGTAATCAATATTGCCCCTCGATGTTCGCGGCATGTTCTCGGCGTCCAGCGTCGTGACGTGAAACAATTCTCCGGCTCCCTCGCAGTCGCTCCCGGTGATGATCGGCGTATGAACATAAACAAAACCGCGCTCCTGAAAGAACTGGTGAACGGCAAACGCGAGTCTGCTTCGCACGCGAAAGACGCTGCTGAAAAGATTTGAGCGAGGACGGAGATGTGCGATTTCGCGTAGAAATTCGGGCGTATGCCCTTTCTTTTGCAGCGGGTAGGAATCGTCGGCAGTCCCAACGATCTCAATGTTGTCTGCGACCAGCTCCCATTTTTGGCCTTTACCCTGCGACGGCACCAACGCGCCGCTCACAGTGATGGACGCTCCGGTTGCGATCCGTTGAACCGCAGCGTAATTGGGCAACGTGTTTCTTGCGATGATCTGAAGGTTGCGCAGGCTGGACCCGTCATTCAGCTCAATGAATGAAAAATCTTTCGAATCACGCCGCGTCCGCACCCATCCCTGGACCTGAATCGAATCGATTGGTCCGGTACTTTGCAGAGCATCCTTAATCGAAGTTGGAGGAAGTGGCTTATCCATGCACTCGATGGAACGTTCCACGCTCAAGGCTCAACATTCAACGCTCAACTCTTTGTCTTAGCGGGATCCTGCTCACAGACTTGTAGCCACCGTCCTATGGCTGGTCATCAACGACCATGCGTCTTGCTGAACTCGAACGGCCCACAGGGCCGTGACTACACGACTAGCCCAGCGGAAGCCAGTTCCCCGGCTGCGGCTGTGGCTTAACGCCGTTGAGCGACAGATACGTAAATTCCTGCAAGAGACGCTCGTAGTCGTCCAACAGTCTCATGGCATCATTCGGCTTAAGGCGATCGGTTTTGATGGCGTCATCGACCTGCGCCTTGAGCAGCCGCATCAGCTCGACTTTGTCCCACTGAGTCATGGAAAGAACTTCACCGATCGTGCTGCCTTCGATGACTTCTTCGATGTACCAGCCGGACTCCTCATCAGGATCGAGAAAAACGTGCACCTCCGTCACGCGCCCAAATAAATTGTGCAGGTCACCCATAATGTCCTGGTACGCGCCGACCATGAAGACGCCGAGGTAATATATTTCGCCCGGCACAATGCGATGCAGCGGGATCGTATCGCGCACATCCTGCAAATCGGTAAACTTTGAGACTTTCCCGTCGGAATCGCAGGTGATGTCCACGATCATCCCGTGACGATCAGGCGGTATGTTGAGACGATGAATGGGCATGATCGGAAACAATTGGCCGAGCGCCCAGTGATCGAGCAGCGATTGAAAAACGGAGAAATTGCAGATGTACTGGTCGCCCAGGGTCGTTTCGAGTTGCTTGACCTCTTCAGGAATGAACCGCAGTCCACGATGCATGTTCACGATCTGCTGCGCGAGCTGCCAGTAGATCGTGTCGATCTTGGCTTTTGATTCGAGGTCGAGCAGACCGAGCTCGAAAGTTTGCTGCGCTTCTTCTTTGATCTGCTGAATGTCGTGCAGGCTCTCGAGGCGATTCCCACGCTTAAGCCGCTGTTTCACGTCCAAAATGTCGCCCACGAGTTTGTGATCTTTTTCGCTCGCGGTAACACGCAACTTCGGCACGGTTTTCTCGATGGAGCTGAAGGCTTCCATCACGAGCGCTGAATGATGCGCTACGATCGCGCGCCCGCCTTCACTCACGATCGCCGGATGCGCGACGCCCTCGGAATCACAAACATCCATGATGTTCCAGACCACGTCGTTGGCATATTCCTGGAGCGAATAATTTGCCGAGCTGTCGAAATCGCTGCGCGAACCGTCGTAATCGACGCCGAGCCCGCCGCCGACATCCAGATATCCAAGCTCATGTCCAAGCTTGGCAATCTTTGCGTAATAACGGGCCCCTTCGCGCACAGCGCGCTTGATGGTTGAAATATCCGGAACCTGCGAACCGACATGGAAGTGAATGAGCTTGAGACAATGCGCGAGGCCTGCCGCCTTCAGCATTTCGCTCGCCGCGACGAGACCTGTGGTATCGAGGCCGAACTTCGCGTTCTCCCCGCCGCTCGGCGCCCATTTGCCAGCACCCTTGCTGTAAAGGCGCACGCGAATACCGATGTACGGTTCCACGCCGACTTCTTTTGCTGCACGGATCGCTTGTTCCAGTTCTTCGAGTTTTTCGGCAACGATGACGACCTTCTTTCCGAGCTTGCAACCAAGCAGCGCAATGCGAATGAACGCCGCGTCCTTGTAGCCATTGCAAATGACGAGACTTTCGGGGTCCTGGTGCATCGCCAGCGCGGCGACCAGCTCCGGCTTGCTTCCGGCTTCGAGACCAAAATGAAATTGTGCGCCAGCATCGACGATTTCTTCGATGACTTCGCGCAACTGGTTGACCTTGATCGGAAAAACCCCGCGATATTCGTTTTTGTAACCAAACTCCGTGATCGCAGTTTGAAATGCGCGGTTGACCGATTCGACACGGTGCCGCAGCAAATCCTGAAATCGGATAACCAGCGGGAAACTTAAGCCGCGGTTGCGCGCTTCATTTACGACTTCCAGAATGTCGATTGTTCCACCGTTTTCCTGCAGCGGTCGTGCCACGACGTTCCCGCTTGGGTTAACGGTGAAATACCCCTCGCCCCAGCCATCGACGTTGTAGGTTGAGATTGCTGCGTCAACGTCCCACTCGTTCTTCATTTGATCAGATCGTGCGGCGAATGATTGCCGTAAAACGCATATTCAATCAGCGCCTTCAACATGCAAGCCTACAGAATTAAATTCTTGACGCGCCCCATCTACCAGATGCGTCTCGGTGATACTAACCGACGCATACCGTCCACGCCGCTTGTTTTTCGGTTCCCTGCGGATAACGTTCGATTGTGAACAAGACGGTGATCGAGGTGCAGGTGCGGGCGGTCTTGCCCACAAGCGGCGGGTGCGCAGTTTTTCTCGGCAATAACGACAAGGTGTTCATTATTTACGTCGATCAAACGGTGGGCAGCGCGATCACGATGTTCATGCGCCAGATCACTAAAGAGCGTCCTCTCACTCACGATCTGATGGCACATTTACTCACTGCTCTCGGCGCAAAGGTTGATCGAGTCATCATCAATGACCTGAAAAATGCCACTTACTACGCGCGAGTTATTATTCGCGTCCAAAACGAATTGCATCAGAAAAAGATCATCGAACTCGATGGGCGGCCGAGCGATTGCATCGCAATGGCCACGCAACAGAAAGCCCCCATTTACGTGAGCCAGGACGTTTGGGATGAAGTGGACGATATGAGCGATGTCTTGCGGAAGATGGAAGAAGAGGGGCTAAAACCGGATCCGGAAGCGGAAGAATAGCGCGATCCGCGATCGCGCTCGTTAAACCGTTGAATCGTTAAAGCGTTGAAGCGGGCAAGCCCACTTTGTCATGTTGAGAGAAGCGAAACATCTCCGATTCTCACTCCCGGCTGCCTAAGAATTTCCAGAGATTCTTCGCTCCGCTCAGAATCACAATTCCGTTTCCGCTTCAGCCTTTCAACCGCTTTAACTCTTCAACGGTTTAACGCTCTAACGGAATCTCAGCCCAAAAGATCGCCGTAACGTTTATCCGCAAGTTCCAGGCAACGCGCCAGGATCTCTGACGCCGTATTGAGCTTGAGGGCTTCCTCGACTAGCTCGCGGCATTCGGGAATGGCCAGACTTTGCACCGCGCGTTTGACGCGCGGAACCAGTGTTGCGCCCGCGCTCAGCTCGTCCATGCCGAGACCCAGCAAAAGCGGGACGAGCGCTACATCGCCTGCCATTTCTCCACAAACGCCTACCCAGATGTTATTGGCATGCGCTGCGTTCGCGACCATTTTGAGCAGGTGCAATACGGCCGGATGCGTAGGCTCGTAAAGATGCGCAAGTTTCTCGTTTACGCGATCGACTGCAAGCGCGTATTGGATCAGGTCGTTTGTTCCGATGCTGAAGAAATCGACTTCTGGCGCAAGTGCATTGGCACAGATGGCTGCACTCGGGATTTCGACCATCGCGCCAACCTCTATCTTGTCGCTCATAGGAATGCCTGACCGGCGCAATTCATCTTTGCATTCGGCGAGCACGGCCTTGGTACGGCGCAATTCCTCCAACCCCGAGATCATGGGAAACATAATTTTGATGTTACCGACAGCGCTGGCCCGAAGAATGGCGCGCAATTGCGTCTTGAAGATATCTATGTGCTCAAGGCAAAGACGAATGGCGCGCCAGCCCAGGAAAGGGTTTAACTCATCGGTGATATCCACAGTGCCTGGCGCAAGTTTGTCACCGCCAAGATCAAATGTTCGGATAATTAGCGGATCCGGCCGGACACGCTCCGCAACTGTTCGATAGGTTTCAAACTGTTCGTCTTCTGTTGGAAGGGTAGAGCGATTCAAATAAAGAAATTCCGTGCGATACAGGCCGATGCCCTCCGCGCCGTTGGCCGCCACCGCTTCCACGTCTTCGGGGAGTTCGATATTTGCTGAGAGCACAATGTGACGGCCATCGCGCGTGGTCGACCTTGTCGTGCGCAGTTCCTTCAGTTGCGCCGTAACTTTGGCTCTCCTTGATTCAATCTCCGCATAGTGGCCGATTGTCTCTGGCGACGGATTGATGATTAGCATGCCGTCACTCCCATCGAGGAGGACGTGTTGGCCGGTCTCGAGTTTCCCGGTGATATCGTGCAATCCGACGACCGCAGGAATATTGAGAGAACGCGCCAGAATCGCCGCATGCGATGTGCGGCTACCCAGGTCCGTCGCGATTCCGAGCACGTTTGCCCGGTTGATGCTTGCGGTGTCCGAAGGAGTCAGATTGTGCGCAACGAGAATGTGCGGGTCGCCAAGGTCAAGAAATGGCTTGGGAGCTTTCCCCTGCAGATTGCGAACCACTCGCTTTGTCACGTCCTGAATGTCCAATGCACGCTCTCGCAGATAGGGATCGTCGATCTTATTCAGAGTCTCGGCGTATCGGGTAGCGACTTCCTGGAAGACCCACTCGACATTGCAAAGATCGGTTTCCAGTTTCCGCAGCACTTCATCGATCAAAGTGCGATCCTCGACGACAAGCAGATGAGCATCGAAAATGGCGGCATCCTTCGCGCCGATGGATTCTGCGATGCGCTGCTGCATTTCCAGAATCTGCATGCGCGTTTGAATTAGCGCCGTCTCGAAGCGCCCGATTTCGTCGGCGACCTGAGAACGTGCGATGCGATAACGCACAACGTCATCCAACTCGTCGCGCACGACATGGATCTTACCGCAGGTCATGCCGGGCGAGACGCCTACTCCTTCAAACCGAATTTCCTGACCCGCGCTGTCGCTCATGCACCTGCCAGAGTAAAGCAGATGTCAAACAATGCGAGTTCGGCTTGGGGGCGCGGCAGGGACGCAGCGCGACGACCCTACCTCTCAATCCTCGTTAAAACCCGCCTTGATTAGGGCCTCCAGTTCTTCCGACGCCTTGTCGGCGTCGGGACCTTCGCAGCGGATGCGCAGCTTTGATCCCTGCCCGGCAGCCAGCATCATCAGCCCCATGATGCTTTTGCCATTCACCTCTTCCCCTTCCTTCGACACCCAGATTTCCGAGCGATAACGACTTGCAATCCTCACGAACATGGCCGCCGGTCGTGCATGAAGTCCCAGGCGATTGGGGATCAGGAGCTCTTTTTCAATTTTCAGATCACGCTCTGCGCGGCCTGCTTTTCTATATAACAAGCCCATTACACCGCTCCCTTCCGTTCCATCAAATTGAGCAGCCTCGAATTGAAATCGACCGCACTGTTTTGCCCCAGGCCTTTCAATTTTTCATCCATCGCCGCGACTTCGATTAACCGCGCCATGTCGCGACCCGGCCTCACCGGGATGGTCACATGCGGCACCTGAAGCCCGAGGATTTCATAAAATTCCCGAT
>JBEDUS010000367.1:0-12335 GCA_040414975.1 Candidatus Udaeobacter sp. | reverse complement strand
GTGATGGGACTTGGGGTTTTGTGCGTGCGCGGTGGTGGTGGTGTCGACCTGATGGGACCTGGGGAGCTGTATCTGCGCGGCGGTGGCGTCGATGTAATGGGGCTTGGGGTGTTGGACCTGCGCGGTGGTGCTGTTGGTCTCATGGGGGATGGAGTGTTGTCCGCGCGTCGCGGGCGCGGCGTTGGGGTTAGCCTCGCTGTGGTGTCCTTGCGCGGCGATCTCCCGTACGCGGTCGGGCTTGCGATAACATCGTTGCGCGATGCAGGGGCGCGGTACTCGTTAAACATTCGAGCATTACGCGGCAATGGCGTCTGCGAAGGGCCGGGGATCTGAGAGTGAGCCGGCAACATAACCAGCAGGAACAGAACAGAAGCGATTGTGACTGTTCCTCGCGACCAGGAAGCTTCGGTGACGGCCCGAGTCTCGCTCACCGGGCATAGAGACTAACAGAATTGGAGCAGCATTCCACCGCCAATTACGGTGTGGCGCGTGTCTTCGAGCGAAAGGGCGGTGTGTCGTTCTTCAAGCGAAGCTTAGCAGTGCGTAACCGTCAAAGCAGGAACGTCCGGTTTTACGATCACACACGTTAACACTCTCAGAGAAATTCGCCGTGAGAATTGAACTATGAAACGTATTTTTGGTTGTATGAATGTCCGCGCGCTTCCGGTTGTCGTCACAGTCGCACTTTTCGCCGCGTTTGCGCGATCTCAAGATGCAGCGCCTGTTGCTCCGCAAACGCTAATCAGCAAGCTCAAATGGCGCTGTGTCGGCCCTTACATCGGCGGGCGGGTGGTCACAGTGACCGGTGTTCCGGGGAAAAACGATCTGTTTTACGCCGGAACCGTGGGGGGCGGTGTTTGGAGAAGCTCAGACGGCTCCCAATGGGAAAATATCTCCGATGGCAAGTTGCCGGGGCCGAGTTCGAGCATCGGCGCGGTGGCTGTGGCGCCGTCCGATCCCAAGATTCTTTACGTCGGCACCGGCGAAGCCGACATTCGCAGCGACGTAATCCCAGGCGACGGCGTTTACAAATCCACGGACACCGGCAAAACGTGGCAGTATGCCGGGCTGCGCGATGCACACTCCATCAGCGCAATCCTTGTGGATCAAAGGGATCCCAACGTCCTGTACGTAGCTTCCATGGGGCATGTGTTCGCGCCCGATCCTAACCGCGGGATTTTCAAGTCCACGGATGGCGGCAGGTCATGGAAGAAAGTTTTGTTCGTGGACAACAACACCGGCGCCATCTCACTCGTGATGGACGTAAACCATCCGGACCTCCTGTATGCGACGACGTGGCAGGCTACCCGTACACCGTGGAGTCTTTCCAGCGGCGGGCCGGGCAGCGGAATTTACAAGACGACTGACGGAGGCGCGCACTGGACCAATATCTCGCGTAATCCTGGATTGCCGCAGGGAGTTCTCGGACGCATCGGCTTGTCCATCGCAGCGAGCAAACCGGACATCGTTTATGCCATCATTCAGGCAAAGGAAGGCGGTGTTTTCCGTTCCGATGACGCGGGCGCCACGTGGAAACGTGTCAACGATGAAATGAAGCTTCGGCAACGCGCCTTTTATTACATGACGATTTATGCCGATCCCAAAGATCCGAATACTGTGTACGCGCCTGAGGTTGATGCGTTGTGGGTTTCGCATGACGGTGGCAAATCATTCACGAAGTTGCGCACGCCGCATGGCGATAATCACGTGGTGTGGATTAACCCGGACGACACCCGGATTTTGCTGGAGGGCAACGACGGCGGCGCCACCGTCTCAAGGGATGCAGGCAAAACATGGAGCACCGAACACAATCAACCCACTGGGCAATTCTACCATGTGAATCTGGACGACCAGTTTCCCTATCACATCTATGGTGCGCAACAGGACGAAGGCTCCTTTCAAGGTCCAAGCGCGAGTAGCGGAGGAACAATTCCGCTGGGCGCCTGGCACAGAGTCGCCTATGGCGAAAGCACTTACGCCGTCCCGCAACCGGGCGATCCCAAAATCACCTATGGCAGCGGCTATTACAGCATTTTCGTGAAGTATGATGAGCGCACTCACGAATTGCGAAGCGTGAGCCCATGGCCGCATTATCGGGAAGGCGCATCGTCAGGCGAGCTCAAGTACCGATTTGGGTGGACGCATCCCATTTTGTTTTCGCCAGCGAACCCCAAGCGACTTCTCACCGCCGCCCAGTATGTGTTCACGAGCGACGATTACGGCGCGACGTGGCATCAAATCTCGCCCGATTTAACTCGCAATCAGCCAAATACCAAAGCGCCGAGCGGCGGCCCCATCGATCTCGACCAGTCTGGAGCGGAAATCTATCCCTTAATCTCGGCGCTCGCCGTTTCGCCTCTGGACGGCAATCTCATCTGGGCCGGGTCCGATGATGGTGTCGCCCATGTAACCACGGATGGCGGGAAGAATTGGCAGAAAATAACACCGCCTGATCTGCCCGACTCCTGGATCAGTTGTATTGAGCCTTCCCACACCGACAGACAAACCGCCTATCTCACGGCCCGGCGCCACATGCGGGACGATTTCAAGCCATACGTCTTTAAGACAACTGACCTCGGAAAACATTGGACAGCGATCACCGACGGGTTGCCGGAAGACGAATTTGTCTTCGACATTCGGCAGGACCCTAACGAATCCAAGCTGCTGTTCCTCGGGACTCGCAGCACCGTATATTTCACCCTGGACGGGGGCGCGCACTGGCAGCCGCTGACGCTAAATCTGCCTGTCACTCAGGTACGGGACATCGCGATCAACACGCGCCAGGGACAAATCGTTGCGGCCACTCATGGACGTTCGTTTTGGGTCCTTGATAATCTGGCGCTTCTTGAGCAGTTGACGAAGAATCCCGCGGTGGAAGCGAACGCCGGTTTCCTGTTTGCTCCTCAGCAGGCTTGGCTGACTCATGAGTACGGCCTTCCCGAGGCTGAAATGAGGCGGCCACCCGATGCCGGTTACAATCCGCCATTCGGCGCAACTGTGTTCTTTTACGTTCCTCAAAACTACGATGGCAAAATTCCGGCAACCCTCCAGTTCGTCAATGCTCAGGGAAAAATGATTCGCAGCTTCCCTTTACATCTCGCAACCGAACAGGAAAAAAAGGAGAAAGAACAGGAGAGCGCAGCACAAATTGGCACGCGTCTGGAAGAGACTGCCCAAAAGGTGGACCACAGCGACGAGCCCTCGGATCAGCGGATTCGAGAAAAGGAAGCGAAGCTGTCCGCAGTCGAGCCGGGGATGAATGTGCTCCAGTGGAATCTACGTTATCCGTATGCCACGGAGGTAAGCGGCTACCACGCTCCCATCGCAGCGGGCGGTTTGGATGATTCAGTCGAGGGTCCTGTCGTCGTTCCCGGTACATATTCGGTCGTGCTCGATTATGGCGGACAGAAAACGCAACAGAACTTTACGGTGTCCCTCGATCCACGGCTCCATGCCACACAAAACGACTTGGAAGCGCGTTTGGCGTTAGATCTACAAATTCATGCAGATCTCGACGCGCTTGATAAAAACATCAACCAGGCTCTGGCTGCGCGCGACAAACTCCAGAAGGCCGTCCCTGGCAACGGGTCAACGAACGGGCAGGTCGCTGGTAAGCTGGCCGCTATCAACCGCGACATCGACAGCGTTGCGCAGATGGCCATGAAATCGAGCGAAGGCAGCCTGCTCCATGAGACCAAGCTGCGGGATCATCTCGCCTATCTTATGGCGGACATTGACTTGTCGTACGACCGGCCAACCGGCGAACAGGAAGCTGTCTTTCACGAACTCGATCAAGAGGTGAGACAGAACAAGCAAAAACTCGAAGCCGATGTCGCCGAAGCCGACCGAACAGCTGCACCACCAGCGGTTCAATAGTTGTGATGTCCGGATAGGATAAGCGAAAATTCAACGTTCACTCCCGGACGCGCAATCGCGCAACTCCCACGCGAGCTTCCAAAAAACTTCATCAATATTCGAGGCAGCGTCCTCGTCCGTGCGGGCAAGCTGTTGTCATGCCCTGGCAGACCGCATTTTCTTGATTGCGTGTGCCGAGGTCGCCAGGTAAGATCCGACTTTCCCCCGGGTAATTGGAAACGGATATGGCTGAAGCGGGAACAGTTGATGCGGCGCGTCAGGAGGAGTTTGCAGGGAAAGTAGTTGAGCAGATCAGCGGCACAATGACGACGCTGCTCGGGACGATTGGCGATCGATTAGGGTTATTCAAGGATCTGACAGAGCAGGGACCGGCGACATCAGCCGAGCTCGCGTCGCGAACAAAGCTGAACGAACGATATCTACGCGAATGGCTTGGCGGTATGGCCACGGCCGGCTATCTGAATTACGACGGAGCGACAAAGCGTTTCAGCCTTCCAGCCGAACACGCCTCAGTGCTCGCCCAGGAAAACGGACCGTTTTTTGTCGGCGGCATATATCAGATGCTGCCTGCGTTTACCGGGGTATTCGACAGGGTCCTGACTGCCTTTCACAGCGGCGGCGGCGTTTCTCAGTCGCACTACACCGAAATGATGTGGGATGGTTTGGAGCGATTCACGTCCACATGGTTTGAGAATTTGCTGTTGCAACAATGGATTCCTGCGATGCCTGACGTGAAAGCGCTTCTCGAACGCGGTTGCGACGTGGCTGACGTGGGGTGCGGACGTGGACGCGGGATCATCAAACTCGCGCAGGCGTTTCCTCGATCGCGCTATGTGGGTTACGACAATTTTGGTCCGACGATTGCGCGCGCCACAGCAAATGCACGCGAAGCTGGTGTCTCAGACCAGGTGCGTTTTGACGAGCGCGATGTGTCGAAAGGATTGCCGGCGCAATTTGATGTCATCACGACGTTCGACGTGGTGCATGATGCCGTCGATCCGCTTCAGTTGTTGCAATCCATTCGGCGCGCGATTCGGCCAGGCGGCGTTTACGTTTGTCTCGACATTAACTGTTCCGACAAGCTCGAGGAGAACGCGCATCCGCTCGGGGCGATGTATGGCGTCAGCGTCTTCTATTGCATGACCACGTCGCTTGCGAACAATGGCGCGGGACTCGGCACGCTTGGTTTTCACGAAGCGAAGGTCCGCGAGCTTTGCGAGAAGGCCGGCTTCAGCAGCGTTCGGCGCGTGCCGCTGGAAAATCCTTTTAATAATCTGTACGAAGCGAAACCGTAAAATTGTTCACAAATAGGCATCTGTCTCTACACCCACTCGCGAAGAGTTACAGGATAAAGACAATAACTGGCTGAGTATCAGAAACCTATGAAAGCGAAATCCGTGATCGGCTTTGTTTTTCTGATCATGCTTTGGGTCAGCGCTATTGGCGTTGAATACGATCTTCTGATCCATCTTGGATTCCTGCTTAGTGTTTTTGTAATGGTTTTCGCTTTATCCGTGGTGCTGGGCGCACTGCTTCGGGCCCCTGAAGGTTACGAAGACGAGAATGGATTTCGTATTGGTGCGCCGGCGTGATCAGCGAGCCGGCAATTTGTTATTCAACCTTTGTGGCCTCGGAACCAGGTGTGCGGTCCAGCCCACGGCGCTTTAGCAACGGCTCGATGTAAGGATCGCGTCCGACGAAATTCTTAAATAGCCCGAGGGCATCAGCCGATCCGCCGCGCGAGAGTAACATGGCGCGAAAACGGTCGCCGTTCTCGCGCTTCAATCCGCCATGCTGCTTGAACCATTCGACTGTGTCGGCATCGAGCACTTCGCTCCAGATATAGGAATAATAACCGGCTGAGTAACCGTTGGAAAAAACATGTGAAAAATAAAAGCTGCGGTAACGCGGGGGCACTGGTGGAAAATCGACCCCGGCTTTGTGCAACGCTTCGGTCTCAAATACGACCGCATCTTTCGGCACTTCCGAGCGATTCAATTGATGCCATGCCTGATCGAGAAGCGACGCGGCCAGGTATTCCGTCGTTTTGTACCCTTGATTGAATTTTTCCGCAGCGATCGCCTTGTCGAGCAACGCCTGCGGGATTGGTTCGCCCGTCTTGTAATGTTTGGCGTAGTTCTTGAGCACTTCAGGCCAGGTCGCCCACATTTCGTTCACTTGGGAGGGATACTCGACGAAATCGCGCGGCACGCTTGTCCCGCTGAACCGCGGATATTTTACATCTGAAAACATTCCATGCAGCGCGTGGCCGAACTCATGGAAGGCAGTGCGCACCTCATCTTGCGTGAGCAACGTTGGTTCGCGGGGCGGCGGCTTCGGGATATTGAGATGATTGGCAACGACCGGCTTGGTCCCGAACAGTTCGCTTTGCTGCACGTACGAGTTCATCCACGCGCCGCCACGTTTCGATGGGCGCGCGTAGTAATCGCCGAGGAATAACGCCAGCGGTTTGCCATCGCGATCGTAAACCTCGAATACACGCACATCCGGGTTATAAACGGGAATGTCGTGACGCTCCTTGAAGGTGAGACCGTAAAGTTTTCCAGCAGCGAAAAATACACCATCGAGAATAACGTGATTCAGTTCGTAGTAGGGGCGCAGCTCCGATTCGTCGAAAGCGTAACGCGCCTTACGAACCTTCTCCGAGTAAAACGGCCAATCCCATGACTGGATTTGGAACCCCTTTACTTCCTCGCCGACAATCTTCTGCATGTCGGCTGCTTCGCGTTTCGCGTTTGCAACCGCGGGTGGCGTGAGATCGGCCAGAAGTTTGTTCACTGTAGGAACATCGTGGGCGGTTTGGTCTTCCAGTTGATAGGCGGCCCAGTTCGGATAGCCGAGCAACTGCGCTTTTTCCGCTCGCAACTCCGCTATTCGCTTCAAGATGTCGCGAGTGTCGAACTGGCCGCCGTGGCTGTTGCGCGCGAGTGAAGCTTGCATGATCCGCTCACGCAGCGGCCGGTTTTGTAATGATGCAAGCACCGGCTGTCCGGTCGTGTTTTGCAATTGAATGACGAATTTGCCTTCCTTGTGCTCCGCTTTTGCCGCCGCAACGAGCGCAGCCATCTGGTTATCTGATAATCCAGCGAGATCTTCCTTGTGATCAACGACGATCGAGGACGCGTTTTTTTCCTTCAGAACATTTTGTTCGAATTGGGTCTGCAATGTCGCGAGCTCGCCATTGATTTTTTTGAGCTTTTCCTTGTCGGCATCGGAGAGCTTCGCGCCGGCCCGGACGAAATCCTTGTAATAGCGCTCGAGCAGATATGCCGATTCTGGATCGAGTCCGAGTCCGCCAGAAGATGGATTCGCTGCGGCGAGCTTGTCGCGATGGTCGTAAAGCTCCTGGACGCGCGCGAACAATTTACTGTTGAGATGAATTGCGTCGCGATGGGCGGAGAGCTTCGGTGCCATCTCGGTCTCAATCTTCTGCATCGTGGGATTGGTGTTGCAGGCGTTGAGGTTCGAAAAAGTGCGCTCGGCACGATCGAGCAAACGCCCGGAGCGTTCCAGCGCGACGATGGTGTTGTCGAATGTCGGCTGTTGGGGGTTGTTCGCTACCGCGTCAACTTCCTTGAGTTGGTCGCGCATGCCCGCCTCTATTGCCGGCGCGAAGTGTTCGTCCTTGATCTTATCGAACGGCGGTAGGTGATACGGCAGGGAGCTCTCGGTCACCAGTGGATTATCTTCAAGTTTCGAATTCTGCACGGGTGGCGTTTGGGCGATGACAGAGATAGCAGTGATGTGCGTCATTGCCAGAAGTGCGCCGAAAGTTGCCTCAGTAGACGTCGATTTTACGAGCGAAATGAAATGTGCGCGCATGGCCCAGATTTTCCGCGTGCTCGCGCTGCGAGGCAACTGCGATTACGGTCGCGCACAAGAATGAAACGTTTTCTCGCAATCTTGATGCTGATACCGCCAATCGCGGCAGCAGCGACAGACACGGCACCGACCTTCGACGAAAAGGCCGCAGAGCGGTTCGCGAAATTGGCGCTGGCATGTGTTGAAAAGGAATACCCAAACAAGATCAGTCATGTGCTGAACAGCGATGCGGACGTCGCGCCGCCGCGCAAACTCACGCCGGCGTTTTACGGCTGCTACGACTGGCATTCATCGGTGCACGGGCATTGGCTGCTTGTGCGCCTGCTGCGCACTTTTCCAAATGCTCCATTTGCCGAGCAGCGCGCGAGGCGCTGCGAAAAAGTCTTACTGCGGAAAATTTGAAACAGGAAGCTGCGTACCTTCGCGGGGAAGGGCGCGCCAGCTTCGAGCGTCCTTACGGATTGGCATGGCTGTTGCAACTATGCGCCGAGTTGCATGAATGGGATGACGATCAGGCGGGGGAGATTTCTGCAAATCTGCGCCCACTCGAAAACGAAGCGGTCGAGCGATTGAAAACGTGGCTGCCGAAACTTTCGAATCCAGTGCGAATTGGTGAGCATGATCAAACAGCGTTCGGACTAGGCCTGATGCTGGACTACGCGCGCTCAACCAAAAACGATTCTTTCGCCAGGCTGGTCGCGGATTCAGCAAAAAAATTCTTCCTCGCTGATAAAGATTATCCGCTCAATTACGAGCCGTCAGGCGAAGATTTTCTGTCGCCGTGTCTCGGCGAAGCAGACGTGATGCGCCGCGTTTTGGCGCAAGCGGAATTCGCGAAGTGGCTCAGCGATTTCATGCCGCAGATCCCGATGACTGGAAACGGCGACTGGCTGAAACCAGTTGTCTCGCCAGACCCCAGCGATCCCAAGCTGGCGCATCTCGACGGGTTAAACGTGAGCCGGGCGTGGATGCTGGAAGGAATTCTATCGGGGCTGCCACGTGATGATCGCCGGCGACCGGCGCTGCAGGCTACGGCAGAGGCGCATCGTCGCGCAGGACTGGCAGCGGTCACGGGTGCGCATTATGAAGGTGGACATTGGCTGGGCAGTTTCGCCGTTTACCTCACCACGCAGCGCGGCATCCAAAGAGAAGGAACCGCGTCGCAGAACCACTGAGCCGCGAACGGAGCGCCCCGACCCAGCGAGGCGACTACAGGTTACAGTTCGGCTGTGAGTGTCCGCCCGCCGCGCCGAGGCTTACCGCCATTCGGTTGCCAGGCGCGCCTTTGCCAGAATTCCTGCAGGTCCGATTGGTTCCCGCGGAAAATGTTGCGTTCCGCCTTTTTAATATTGGCAACACCGATCGGGTAAGACGAGCGTGGGAGCCCGCATTTGCCGTCACCACAGTATTGCCAAAGAGACCAGAAGCTCCACGGTGCCGTGGCTTGCGGCTCTTTGTGATAATTTGCAATCCATAGCCAGCAATTCGTCAGCGCGCTTCTCTGCGCAGTACTCACCTTCGGGCTGTTCAACACCTGCCGCAGATGGTATTCGCCGGAATAAATGCCCGGATATACGCCAGTGCGTTGCCGAATTCGCTCAACAAAAGCAACTGCCTGATCGGCTCGCATCGTGCCACCGGGATAATGACCGTTCTTTTCGAAGTCGAGCACCAGGAGGACGCCGGGAGATCGCGCTGCCGAACCAGCTTGTGCCCACGCACCGGATACAACGCTGAGAAAATGATCGGCCTGGAGGACAGGATCAGTTGCGTCGGCATAATGATATGCGCCCCAGAGCAAGCCGGCTTGCAGCGCCCCCATTTGCCGATCCAGGTATTTTGCGTCGCGTTCAAGCCGAGGATAGGTCGCCTCATGAATCACGCCGATTATGCCTTCGCGTTTCATCGCGGCAAAATCGGGCCGCATCATATCGTAATGCGAAAGATTCAGTACGTTGCTGGCGGAGAATGCGCACGCCGGAAGCAAAACAGACAACGCAACAGCCCTCAAGATCGAAAACCTCATTACCATGCCGAAACGCAGGAGACATATCGAGTAGATGTAGCTAATTTTCAAGGGGCATGTTTTTGCTGGCGTTCAAATTTAGGTTGTAGCCGCGGGCGCTGAGCGGCGGCTTACCGCTGACTAACCTGCGCGGCCGAGGTCAAAGCCCTCGGCTACAGCGCTCTAGGTCGACAACCTCGTTGAGATTGATGAACAATTTTCTTTCCTGGGATGTGACAGGTATCACTCGAAGTTTTCCTTCAGCAACGAGGTGGGCCGCCGCGGTTTGCAGTGAAAAATCAGTCCCGGAAAGTGCGCTCTGAAAATTCGCGAGCGCTCCCTGCGGATAAATCGCGGTAAGCGGCTCGAACCGATTGTCGATTTTTGCAATCACACCGCAGCGCGGCTGAATGTGACTGCAAAGAAACGTCAGGTATTTCTCGGTGACGAATGGCATGTCGACCGCAAGTGCGAGCAGTTGTTTGGTGCGAATCCTCGCCAGCGATGCAGCCAGACCGCTGAGCGGACCGCGTGATGGAGGATCGTCTGCAACAAATTGCACGTCGGCAGGACGCCAGACTGGATCGGTCCGCGCGGAAACAAAAATCTCTGTCGGGTCCAATTTCTGCAAGAGCTCGAGTTGAATCTGCCAGAGCGCTTTTCCGCTAAACGGAAGTGTTGCCTTATCCCAGCCCATGCGGCGTGAAGTGCCGCCGGCGAGCAACACAGCGCTGACGTTCATCCTGCGGCTGCGGAGACGAACGCAGTCGAGCGCAACCGGCCACCGGAGATAATCTTCGCGCGCAGACCGCCGTTTCCTTTTAAGAAATCTTTCGTGCCTGGCGCGAATGTGCCATCCATCCAGTAACACGGTGCACACTCCTGCGTTCCGTAGAAACGAACGCCCTGAATCTCAAATTCTTTGCCGATTAACTCGTTCAGATTCACGCCTCGCGTCATCACGTTGCGCCGCGCCCCAGCGGGAGAGCAATCGTGTATGTTCAGCGCGGTGCAAAGCTCATCGAAAACGTCGCCCGAAAAAAATGTGATTTGGCCTTTGTAGTCGTTTTTAAAATCGAAGTAGCGATCACCGCAAATCCCACGTCCCGCGACGCATTCGATCATCGGCACTTCGACCATCTGATGATTGTCCGGTTCGCGACCGTGATGGCCGACGAAATTGTGGCCCGGCGAAATGTACAAGTGACAGATCTCCACCGGCTGCAACAATATCTGAAATTCTCATTGATGAAAGAGGTCCCGAGCATCGGTCCGGGAAGAATAATCCGGCGACGAAAGGATGGTTCCCTCGAATATTTGCGGGACGACCTCACAATCGAAGAGCCGCTCGAGATTCGGATTGGCGGCAAAACTCTCGCCACGACGATGCGTACGCCCGGTCACGACGATGAGCTCGCCGTGGGTTTTCTAATGTCCGAAGCGATCGTGCACGAACGAAGCGCGATCATGGGAATTTCAGCGGGTGGTGATAACAGAGTGACGGTCGAGCTCGCCGACCGTGTGAAATTGAAGCTGAATTCCGCGCAACGCTTCGGGACGATTTCGAGCAGCTGCGGGCTCTGCGGTAAGACGAGCATCGACGAGATCCGACAAAATTTTCCTGTGATCGAGTCAGCCAATGTTCGGATCGACATCGAAACGTTGTTATCGTTTCCGGAAAAATTGCGAAGAGCACAGAGCGATTTCGCGCGCACTGGCGGAATTCATGCCGCAGGAATTTTTGATTCGAATGGTGGGTTGAAAATTGTTCGCGAAGACATCGGTCGCCATAACGCGGTGGACAAAGTGATTGGCCGCGCGTTCCTCGATGGATCACTTCCACTGGATCGAGATGTCCTTGTGGTCAGCGGGCGCGCATCGTTCGAGATCGTGCAAAAGGCGCTTGCTGCGGGTGTTCCCATCATCGCTGCGGTGTCAGCGCCGTCGACGCTCGCCGCCGATTTTGCACGTGAAAGCAATCAAACACTGATCGGATTTCTGCGGCCGCCGTCGTTCAACGTTTATTCGCACATCGAGCGCGTGATCCTGGAACCGCTGTAGCCGAGGGCAACGACCTCGGCAATCTGAGATCCAGTCATGCCCATGATTGCCGCGGTCAGCAACCGCGGCTACAGGGATTAGCGCTGCGATGCGAAAACCGCTTCAGGATCACGCGCGCAAACTTTTCCGGCAGAGATCCAGGCAAAGCGGCTGATCAGTGCTCCAATCAAAAATGAAATTGCAGCGAACGGAACAAAATTGATCAGGCGCAAAATTAATGCCAGCGGTCCGCTCAAGATCTCGCCGCTCCGGATTAGCCAACCGGAGCGGGATTCGTGCAACGCGCGATCAGCTGCGCCGTGTTTGTCGATTTCAAGCCAGATCCAAAGCACTGTCCCAATGCCTGCGGCGAGAAATCCAAGCGCACTAAGTGGAGCAATCCTATGGCCAAGCAATTCGAGCAATGCGGCCGCCGATCCCAACCCTGCAACGCCGAAATGAATCGGCAAAAGCGTCCGGTGCAGAAACCAGGCGGGAATCGCAGTCGCACCCAGTAAAACGCCCGTGTAAGTCGCCAGGAACATTCCCCAAAACGCCGACCCGAGAATCA
>JBEDUS010000366.1:0-3342 GCA_040414975.1 Candidatus Udaeobacter sp. | reverse complement strand
TGGACCGGCAACGAAATGATCATCTGCGGTGGAGATAACGGCAGCGGCCAACATCTTAACACCGGCGGGAGATACAATCCCACCACGGACAGTTGGACAGCCACCAGCACCACCAATGCGCCGTCTGGTCGAAATTCGCACACGGCGGTATGGACCGGCAACGAAATGATTGCGTGGGGCGGATATGATGGCAGCGCTTTGAACACCGGCGGCAGATACGATCCCAGCACGGATGGTTGGACGGCCACGAACACCGCTGATGCGCCATCCGCGCGATTCCTTCACACGGCGGCTTGGTCTGGCAGTGAAATGATCATTTGGGGTGGCGACGGCCCCTCCAGCGGGCTTAACACGGGTGGCAGATACAATCCAAACATGGACAGTTGGATGGCTACAAGCACTACTGATGCACCTTCCGCCCGAATCTTTCACACGGCAGTCTGGACGGGCGGTGAAATGGTCATCTGGGCGGGCGAAGAGAGCCCTGGCAACTATACGAACACTGGCGGGAGTTACTGCGCGCAACCTGGTCCAACGCCTACACCCACTCCAACTGCGACGCCAACGGCTACGGCTACCCCGACTCCGAGACCTACCTCGACTCCGAGGCTTCGGCCGACGCCGCGGCCACGACCACGGTAGATCGTAAAAGTTTCTCGGGCTAACGCGCGATCTTGGCGACCCGTTCGCTAAGGATTCGTCTTGGTTGAGCCGTGAGTTTCGAACCCGCCTTCAAAAACGAATCGACCCACCCGAAGACGTTCTCCTCGCGCACCACACGTCTCATGCGTTTCATGCGCGCGGTCCGCTCGGCATCGGTCATCCGGAATGCTTTCAAAATTGTATCAGCAACTTCCTCGACATCGTAAGGATTCACCAGTAGCGCACCGGTTTTGAGCTGCTCCGCGGCGCCGGCGAAATGGCTAAGGATGAGCACTCCATTTTCCTCGATGCGGCAGGCACAATATTCCTTAGCCACGAGATTCATTCCGTCTTTGAGCGGCGTGACGAAGGCGATGTCGCACCCGCGATAGTGCGCCAGAAGATCTTCGCGGTCGAGGCTGCGAAAATGATATTGCACTGGCAACCAGGTGCTGGTGGAAAAGCGGCCGTTGATGTCGCCGACGAGGCGATCAATGCGTTGTTTGAACTCATGATACCTGGGAATCTCTACGCGACTCGGCACCACGACCTGGATGAGCACTACACGGCCGCGCAATTCCGGGTAGCGTTCCAAGGCGTTGCGAAATGCGCGCAATCGTTCTGGAATCCCTTTGCTGTAATCAAGCCGGTCCACCCCCAGGATTAGCTGGCAATCACGAAAGGTGGCACGCAACTGCCGAGATCGGCGCGTCACCGCGTCGGACATTGCACCCTTTTCAAACGAGTCGAAGTCGATCCCAATAGGGAAATGCCCCAGTCGGGTCTCGCGTTTCTCAAAACGAACCAATTGCAGGTCGCGACCAGGCTCTACCTCTGCATCCGACATCACGCGCCGCACGCACCCGAGAAAGTTGCGAACGTCGCGCCGTGTCTGGAACCCAAGCAGATCGAATTGAAGGAGAGCGCCTAGCAGGCGCTGTTGTTGTGGAAGCTTTGCGAAAATGTCATATGGCGGGAAGGGGATGTGCAGGAAAAACGTCAACGCTGCGCGTAAACCGCGCTCGCGTAATGCCTGCGCGACGTACATCAAGTGATAATCGTGCACCCAGATGAAGTCCTGAGCTTGCGCGCAGTCAGCGATAGTATTGGCAAAACGCTCGTTTACTGCCTTGTAAGTTTCCCAAAATATAGGTTCGAAACTGCAGAAGTTTTGCAGATCATGAAACAGCGGCCAGATGACCTCGTTGGAATACCCGTAGTAAAATTCGTCGCGTTCGGTTTCACTAAGAGCAACCGGCACTACTTTGTAGCCGCAGTCACGTGTGGCTTCGGCAAGCGGGCCCTTTGGGATTTCGCCAGCAGTTCCAGGCCATCCAATCCAGATGCCACCACGTTCGCGCAACACGGGCTCCACCGCAGAGACGAGTCCTCCGGCAGCCGGTGTCACTGTCCAAAGGTCTTCGCCTGTCGAATCCAGCGCGAATGGTAGCCGATTGGAAACGACGATCAGGCGGTTCATTTAATAAGAAGTTAAAAGTTACATTGTTACAACGAAGTGAGTCTGGGATCCTTTTTAGCCTTTAAACGTTGTAACTCTTTTAACTCCTTTTGTTAACTCGAATATGATTCCTTCTGCCCTGGAGCACCTTCAAGAAATCGCTGGCCGCAACAGGCAGCTCGCCATTTTTCTCGACTACGACGGAACCCTTACGCCGATTGTCAGTCACCCGGAGAAAGCGTTTCTCCCTAATTCCATGCGGCAGACGCTGCAAGCGCTGGCCATGCAGGCACCGGTCGCCATTCTCAGCGGTCGCGACCTCGATGACGTTCGTCAGCGTGTGAATATCGACGCGATCACTTATGCTGGCAGCCACGGATTTGATATCGCCGGGCCACGCGGACTGCGGAAACAACAGGCGACAGAGTTTTTGCCGGTGCTCGACGCGGTGGAAAAAGAGCTTGCGGAAAAAATTGCTGGCATTGCGGGAGCGCTCCTCGAGAAAAAACGTTTCTCCATCGCCGCGCATTACCGGAGCGTAAATGAAAGCGGCTTTCTCAAGCTGGAGCGAGCCGTCAGCGAGGTGATTGCGCGACATCGAGAGCTGCGAAGAATGGAGGGCAAAAAAGTTTATGAACTATTGCCCGACATCGATTGGGACAAGGGTAAGGCTGTGCTGTGGTTATTGGAAGCCATAGGCTTGGAGAGCGCGAAGGTCCGCCCTATTTACATTGGCGATGATCGCACTGACGAAGATGCCTTCCATGCGCTTGACCAGCGAGGCATCGGTATTCTTGTGAGCGAACAGCCGCGACCCACCGCGGCCAGTTATTCGCTCAAGGACCCAACCGAAGTGGAGCGCTTTCTACGCGAACTTGTCGAAACGAGAGCCCACGCGTAACGAAGGTAGGGCGGACAGGCCGCTTCGTTTGTCATTCGGGGCTCGACATTCCTTTATGATTCGACATTCGGGTTTCGTCATTGTGGCTGCCATTCCAGCAGCAGGCTGCCGTCTTTCTCCAATCTTGCGCCGGTACTGAATTGCGCGCCGAATTCGTTCAGGAGTCTGCAAAGCCATTGGGCCTCGCCACTCGATGCGCGCTCCAGTCTGAACCGCCGCATACGCATCGGGACCAAACGCGCAGTCATTAATTCACCGCTACGCGAGTCGAGCTCAATCAAATACATGAGAGCCAAATCGCCGCGGAACATCTGGTAACCACTAATTCCTTCGTAGTCGG
>JBEDUS010000365.1:0-11678 GCA_040414975.1 Candidatus Udaeobacter sp. | reverse complement strand
TACGGGTCTATCGCCTGGCTCGCGTTCGCGAAAAAACCGATTGATCGGCCTCTGGCCCCCGCCAAAGATCCCGCCGCCACCGCCAAAGATGTAAGGTGAGAAGCGCGTGCAAGGGATCGGGTAGCGCAAGGTCAATGTACCCAGTACAGCTCCAATGCCTTTGTTCACATGGTTAAAAGTCTGCTGAAAAATGTCGTCGCTAAAATCGGCGAAATCATTTTCGCGCGCCTGTCTCGAATTAACCATCCAACCCTCGATGCCAACACCGAAATAACGATGGAAAAAGTATTTAGCATCGATACCGCCGCCCCAGGCATGATCCGATAGGAGGTAGCGATCATCCCGCCAATTGTTCCCGGTGAAAAGGTAAGTGCCCCACAGACTGACGTTAAACTCGTTGTCTGCGTACCATTGGGGACACGGTGGTGGCGCGACCTGTTTCATTTCCTTTCCTGAATAAGTTTCAGTCCCTGCGACCGCTGCCGAAGTGATTGCAGCGACGCATAACAACCCCAACACGGATTTTTTCATCTTATTTCTCCTTTGGTTAAGTCTCTCCTTGGTTTTTGGCTCCAAACACCCCTTTGGATCACGCAAGGTAATAACGAAACTCGCTATTACACCGGATGCCCGATTCTTGGGCAAGCCATAAGGAATTGCAAGAATATTTTTGGGGCGGTGTAAGGCGGGACCCGACTCAGGAATGCAGTTCCGTGCCGCTAATTGCGTCGGTAATAACGAACTTTTCGTGGTGAAACGTGGGATCACCACGAAAAGTGAGCCGGCCCGCATAACGGCGCTCCAATTCCACCAGCAATTCTTCATCTTCTTCCTTCAACCGTTTCAGCACACCGGGATTCAGAATGACCCTTATATCGTGAATGCTGTCCTGATACTTGCGCATGACGGTATTGAGGGTTCGATGCAGTTCCACGCTGGTGGTCATGGAAGTTTTTACAACGCCGCGTCCGCCGCAGTAGGGACAATTTTCGTAAATCGTGTCGCTCAGGCTCTCCTGCGCCCTCTGACGGGTCATCTCCATCAAACCGAGCTGTGAAATGGGGAGAACATGTGTTTTGGCTTTGTCGCGATTCAGTCGCTCCTTCATCAAACTGTAAACTGCCTGCTGGTCTTTGCGGCTCTTCATATCGATGAAATCGGCTATGATCAGCCCACCGATATTACGTAAGCGAAGCTGGCGCGCGATTTCATCTGCTGCCTCCAGGTTCGTTTGCAAAATAGTTTTTTCAACATCGCGTCCGCCTTTGTTTCGCCCCGTATTCACATCAATCGCGACCAGCGCTTCGGTCTCGTCGATCACAATATAGCCACCGCATTTCAACCAGACTTGCCGATGAAAGGCGTCATCGATTTGTTTTTGCACGCCGTACGTTTCGAAGATCGGCATCGCTCCATCATAATGATGGACCCGGTTCCGGCCGCGCCGGGAAATCTGCCCAATCATTTCGATCATCCGCTCTGTTGACGCGCGCTCATCGCAAACGACTTCATCGACTTCCTCGGTGAGAAAATCGCGCACTGTTCGCCCAACCAAATCTGGCTCCTCAAAAAGACGGCACGGGGCAGGTTGTTCGCGAATCAGTTGCTCGACCTGGCCCCACTGATCGAGCAGAAAACGCAGATCCCGCACAAAGTACCTTGCTCGCTGGCCTTCACCTACAGTACGGATGATGACGCCGACGCCGTCGGGAATATCCAGTTCCCGTACAATCTTGCGCAAACGCTCGCGCTCCTTCTGGTTCTCAATCTTTCGGGAGATACCGCTGCGATCGCTGAATGGCATCAGAACCAGGTAGCGGCCGGCAAAACTCAGATTCGTAGTTACCCGTGGCCCTTTGGTCCCAATCGGGCCCTTGGTTACCTGCACAATGACATCCGACCCAACAGGATAAATACTGGGTATGTCTTTAACGGTGATACGCTTTCGCGGCCGTTTACTCCCACGGCGATCAATTTCCTCGATGCCGCTGTCGAGCGCAGCCGGAATCGCGTCCCAAAAATGAAGAAACGCATTTTTCTCGAAGCCGATGTCAACGAACATCGCCTTCAGGCCCATCTCGATGTTTTTGACTTTACCCTTGTAAACGCTGCCGACGATATTCCGCGAGCTCTTGCGCTCGACACTGTACTCCTCGAGCCGCCCATTCTCGAGCAGGGCGACCCGGGACTCGAGCTTCTCTACGCTGAGTATGAGTTTCTTGCCGGCCTTCCTTGAGGAAAGACCCAAAAGTTTTCTCACTTTGTCTATCATAAAACGAAAGGGGTTGTCCGATCAGAAGCGGAACTGACCAAATGCACTGCAGCGATAGTTCTGGTTCTCGTCGGATGTTCATCAGTTTGTTCCGCGCCGTCGGTTAGGCGGCGGTGGCGGAGGTGCAGGCGCCTGGCGCGGATGTATTCCAAAAATTCGTTGGAAGAAATTTCGGGGAGCAGCTGGCGCCGGCGCAGGGACAGAGCGGGCCGCAGGAGGTCCTCGTCGACGCACTTTACCCTGAGAATCCGCTTCTGGTTCCACATCAGGCGACGCGTCTGAGCTTGCCATTTGCGCAGTACCACTCTGCGATTCGTCCGCACTTTCTTCGTCGTCGCTTCCGAGATTGCCTCCCTTCTCGTTATAGGCCACTGATTTGATCAATTGGAGCGGATTGGCGTGATGTGCGGGTGTGAGCCAGGCGACCTGCATATCAAACTTGTCTTCATCCTGCGCGAGCGCGCGTTCGAGAATGCGCGTGGCGACCGGGCCCGCGACCTCGCCGCCATGCCCAGAGGCGCCCTGCACCATCACTACGACGACATACTTCGGATGGTCAAATGGCGCGAAACAAGCAAACCACGCAACGTTTTCCTCGTGGCCACGGTCGCTGGCCTGCGCGGTGCCGGTCTTGCCAGCCACCACCCAATCTTTCAAACGCGCTCTCCCCCCGGTTCCGCCCTCTTCGTTAACAACCTTCCAAAAGCCTTTGCGCACCAGATCGATTTTGTCAGGTGAGATTTCCTGACGTAAATCTGATCGCACGCGGGGCGGCGGCGCCGCTGGATTGCCTTGCTCATCCAACATTGGAGAGCCGTCTTGCTTCAAGATCTTATCAATCAGGCGGGGATAATAGCACACGCCGCCGTTTGCGATCGTTGCGTAGGCCATCGCCAATTGCAGAGGCGAAACAAGTGTGTAGCCCTGGCCGATCGAAACATTGGCAGTTTGCGCCTGCGACCATCTCTCCTGCGGATGGTGAATTTGCATCCACTCCGGCCCCGGCATATTGCCGCTTTGTTCGCCTGACAGTTGCAGGCCCGATTCTTCGCCAATTCCCAACATTTTGCCAATGGCGTCAATCGACTGAATGCCGGCTGCGTTTCCGTACTGATAGAAGTAGGAGTCACACGACACCTTAATCGCATCGGCGAGCCCAATGTTCCCGTGCGTGTAATGCTTTGAGGCCACCCAGCATCGGAAAAAGTGATCGCCGTAACTCACACCGCCACCGCAGTTGTAATGCGCGCCTGCGAGATTTTTCCCTCCCCGCAATCCGGCGAGTGCCGTGATGAGCTTGAACGTCGAGCCCGGCGGCAGGCAGCTAATCGCTCGGTTGACTAAGGGATCGCCCTCGTCTTTCTGAAGCGCTTTCCATTCCTTCGCCTTGATGCTCGGGATGAAAGTGTTCGGATCGAATGATGGCACGGAAGCCATCGCCACGACGTTGCCGTTGTTTGGATCAATGACTACCGCACCCGCCCGGCTCACTACCCGCAGCGCTTCCTCCGCAATCGCCTGAACGCGCGCGTCGATTGTCAAATAAACATTGGCGCCTTGCTCCGGGGGATCTTCGCGCAGGACGCCATCAATGGTGCCCTTTGCATTCCGCCGTAAATAACGCACCCCAGGTTTCCCACGCAGATACTGGTCGGCGATTTTTTCGATGTTCGATTTCCCTTCCACGTCTCCCTGGTAAAACGTGAATTTCTTTGCGTCTTCTTTATCCACGTCGTCCGGCATGCCGACGTAACCCAAAAGATGCGCAGCAAGCGCGCCATAAACGTAGGAACGCACTGGTTTGATCGCGAGCTCCACACCCGGCAATCCGACATCATGCTCGGAGAATTTCGCGAGCGTTGGAAAATCGATGTCTTTGACGTAGGAAAACGGAACTTCGGTATCGTTGCGGTAGTGTTTCTGCAGGCGACCCGCATTGTAATCGCGCGCAAGATCGAGGTCGTTGAGCCGGGGAACGATACCATTATTAACGATTCTGATGATGTCCGGTTCCTTCAGGTCTTTCGGCATTCCATTGATAGTTGCCCGATATTCGGTGAGGGGAGGCTGACCGAAGCGTTCGCGATAGCCTTTGACCATTTCCGGCAAATAAAAATCGACCTCATAACTGGCCCGGTTCTGGACGAGCGTTACCCCGTTGCGATCTTTGATTTCACCGCGCACGGAAGGAATGCGCACCGTCGCCTGGGAGCTACCGCGAAGCTGGGCAGTCCATTCCTGGCCGTGAGCCACCTGGATCCACCAGAGCTTGAGGCCAAGAGCGCCCAAGCCCATCAGCATCAGGAGCCCGACGAATTGGATCCGCACACGCGAAGTTACCCGACGCCTGTTCATTCGAGCCGCCCCCTTTCCGGTTGATACGAGTAGCCACTCATCCGCCCAATCCATTGTAAGAACCAGAAAAGGATTGGCGCCATCGCCATAGCCAGTAAACCCGGCCCGGCGATTTGCCACCCAATTTCGCGGGTGAAAACAAGTGAACCGCGGCGAAACGTGATCATCAAATATTGCGCCAGAACTATAACGGAAGTGAAGACTCCACTCAGGATACAATGCACTTCCCAGCGCCCGCGTGCAAAAAGCGGTCTCAGACCATGCATTACTCCTGCCAGCACACCGTAAATCAGTATGGATGATCCAGCTGAAATTTCAACTTTTCCGGCAATCACCTGCACCGTAACGGCATCCAGCAAAACTCCTGCGTACAAAGCAAGCGCCAGCATGAGAGGGAACGGCAGGGCCATCGCGCCATAAAAGACAATCACAGGTACGATATACACGTGCGCATTGTATAGCCATGGCAAGGCTGGAATAAAAAACTCCGCGATCTGCGCCACCAGCACAAGCAGGAGCAAAACAATAAAGAAAATCATTTTCGGCCGGTCACTACGAACACGTCCTCCAGATGCGACAAATCGACTGCGGGCGTCACCTGCGCTTGTCCATCCAGTTCTCGTACACGGAAAGTTTTCACACTGCCAATCAGCAAACCCGATGGGAACACGCCGCCAACTCCCGAAGTATAAACTTTCTGCCCAGGCTTCAGATCGGCCTGTTTTGACAAGAAATTCAAGTTCAAAAGCGGTGTGAGTCCGGTCGTCACCCGCTCGCCAGACACGATCCCTTGTTCCCGGCTTCCTTCGACTTTGGCGGCGACCCGGCAGTTTTCATCGGAGACTAGCAATGCCACTGAGACGCTTTCGCTTACGGTGGTGATTTTTCCGACTAATCCCTCGTCTGTTGCAACAGGCATGTCGATCTCGATACCATCTCTCCTGCCACGGTTAATCGTAGCCGTTCGCCACCATGTCGAAGAGTCACGCGCGACAATTTCCGCAGCGATTAACTTAAAGACAGATCGCTCGCGATAATTAAGGGCATGACGAAGGCGATTGACCTCATTCTCGGCGTCGCGCAGCCCCTGGTTAGTTGCCCTGAGCTCTCGATTTTCGACCTGTAAGGAGGAATTTTCGCGCTCCAGTTGATCTAGCGACTTCAAACCTGTACGCACCGACGTAATCTGCTTTTTGATTCCAGAGCCACCTGTTAAAAATGGTGCCAGCAACTGATAGACGCCGGCCTTGAACTTCTGCGTGGTCGATGGGCCGAAGCTGAGAAAATATCCCAGAATAGCGCCGAAAATCAGCAGCGCGATAATGTTCGTGCGGCTCATCTCGATTGCGGATTAAGGAAGATCGACATCTGCGGAAGAACCGACATCAGTCCGCAATCCCAAATCGTCAATCCGCAAGTCTTCCTACCGCCACTGGCGGTCTGCCGAGGCCACTTGACGCAAGAATTTAAGTTCATTGAGGCATTTGCCAGTCCCTTCCGCCACTGCGCTGAGCGGATCTTCAGCAACATGGACAGGCAAACCTGTTTCCTCGCTCAAAAGCTTGTCAAAGCCCCGGAGCAACGCGCCGCCCCCTGCCAGGACCAGTCCCCGATCGACGAGATCTGCCGAAAGCTCGGGCGGACAGCGCTCCAAGGTGATCCGCACGGAATCGACAATAGTCGAGATCGGTTCAAGCAACGCTTCGCGCACTTCCTGGGAAGTGATCATAAGGGTCTTAGGCAAACCAGCGACCAGGTCACGTCCTTTAACTTCTACGCTCGTCTCCTTTTCGCTCGGATACGCGGAACCGATCCTAATCTTTATCTCCTCGGCTGTGCGTTCGCCGACCATCAGGTTGTACGCGCGCTTCATGTACTGCACGATTGCTTCGTCCAGTTCGTCGCCGGCGACACGCACGCTGCGGCTAAACACAATTCCGGACAGCGAAATAAGTGCGACCTCCGTCGTGCCCCCACCGATATCGATGATCATGTTACCGGCTGGATCCTGTACCGGAAGTCCTACTCCGATCGCCGCTGCCATCGGTTCTTCGATCAAATAAACTTCGCGAGCTCCGGCATGGGTCGCTGATTCACGCACCGCACGCTTTTCTACTTCGGTAATTCCAGAAGGCACCGCGATAACGACACGTGGTCTCGCGCGTACCCGGCGATTGTGCACTTTAGTGATGAAGTGGCGCAGCATCGCTTCCGTCACTTCGAAGTCCGCAATGACGCCATCTTTAAGCGGACGCACAGCAACGATGTTCGCCGGTGTGCGGCCGAGCATGCGCTTGGCTTCGTCACCGACAGCCAGCACCCTGTTGGTACCCGCCTGCACGGCAACCACGGATGGCTCGCGCAGAACGATCCCCTGATCTTTTACGTAAACAAGTGTGTTTGCCGTACCCAGATCGATCCCGATGTCGCTGGATAACCAGCCGAAAAGTCCGTTGAACATGAATTATTTATTAGCAGCAACTTTCCAGCCTGAGAAGAAGCGCGTTCATCCGCCTGAGGCGGCCTATCTTCACAGGACCCTCCCCAAGAGCGCGATTCGGCCGGCTGAAACGCCGTAACATGAAACAGAGCGGCACGCCGTCAAGCGGCATTTCTATCGGAGTAATGGAGTTTTGGGGCAGTGAAGCGCTGCCGTGAATGCTTGCCACGACGCCATTACTCCTTTACTCCATCACTTCATGGGAAGAATAATCGTCGCCCCATCCATTCTGGCCGCCGATTTCTCGCGACTTGGTGACGAAATCCGTCGCGTGGAGGCCGCGGGCGCCGATTGGATTCACTGCGACATCATGGATGGACATTTCGTCGATAACATTTCCTTCGGTCCGGAGATTGTCGGACAGGTGCGCGGCCTAACAAGTCTACCGCTCGATGTTCATCTTATGATTGAGCATGCCGACCATTACATTCCGCGATTTGTCAAGGCCGGCGCAAATTCAATTACCGTTCACGTGGAACGGGAGGCGAAACACGACGTCGCGGAGACATTGCAGCAGATTCGAGATGCCGGTTGCCGTGCTGGCCTCACTCTAAATCCCGAAACCGCATTCGATTTAGTTGAGCCGTTCCTCCACAAAATCGACATACTGCTGGTGATGACCGTGCATCCCGGTTTCGGAGGACAACAGTTTCGAGTTGATCAAATGCAGAAAGTGAAACGTGCAAGATCGCTCAGGGCCGTGATCGACATCGAAGTAGATGGCGGCATTAACGCCGAAACTGCCCGAGTATCGATCCAAAACGGCGCAAACGTGCTTGTCGCCGGCACCTCAATTTTTCACTCGAAGGATTACGCTAAAGCGATCCGCGAATTGCGCGGCGAATAAGATGAGTGTCATCCCGCCACCACCGGCTCGGCTTCTTCAGTCGTTTCGGCCATTACCTCGTCAGTTTGCGTCACTCGAACAACTTCTTCGATGGTTGTCTTGCCTTGAGCGACCCGTCTCCAGCCGTCCTGCCGCAAAGTCTCCATGCCCTCACCAATGGCGCATTGCTTGAGCTCGCCGCCATCGCGCTTTTGCATGATCAATTTTCTTAGCGGCTCCGTGATGAGACAAATTTCATAAATTGCTGCACGCCCCTGATAGCCGGTCTGACGGCATTGATCGCAACCGGCGCCGCGCTTGAAACGGGTGCCCCTCTCTTTCACCGGAAAACCGATCTCAGCGAGGTATTCGCGCGGATAATCAACCAATTGTGTACAGTCCGGACAAATCGTGCGCACGAGCCGCTGGGCGATGAACGATTTAACGACCGAGGAGAGCAGGAAGGGCTCCACATCCATGTCGAGTAAGCGAGTGATACCACCAACGGCATCGTTAGTATGCAACGTGCTGAAAACGAGGTGACCGGTCATCGCCGCGCGAATTGCGATGTCCGCAGTTTCAATATCGCGAATCTCACCGACCATGACCACGTTAGGATCCTGTCGCAAAATGTGACGCAGACCTTTGGCAAAAGTAAGATCGATCTCCGGTTTCACTTCGATTTGCGAAACACCGGCAATCCGGTATTCAACCGGTTCTTCGACCGTGATGATACGACGTTGCACCGAATTAATGCTGCTCAGAAAGCAATACAGCGATGTCGATTTTCCGCAGCCGGTCGGACCGGTCAGAAGGATGATCCCGTTAGGCTGGGCCAGCAAATGCCGAATAATTTTTTCCTGCTTTTCGCTGAGATCGAGCCGGTCAAATCCGAACTGCTGTTCGCTGCGGATGAGCAATCGCAGACTGATGGATTCACCGTTGACCGTGGGAATGGTTGAAACGCGCACGTCAATGTTTTGGTTGTTCGACTGCAGATTAATGCGCCCGTCCTGAGGTAGACGACGCTCCGCGATGTCCATGTGCGCCATGACTTTCAGGCGCGAGATGATGGCCGATTGCAGAACCCGCAATTGCGGCGGCACTGCAACCTCGTGCAAGATGCCGTCGATCCGATAGCGAATCCGCAGATCGTTTTCCAGCGGTTCAACGTGAATATCGGTCGCGCGCTCGACGATCGCTTCGCGGATGATCTGGTTCACAAATTTCACCACCGATGCCTCGGGATCATCGTCATTCAGCTCGATGGCGGCGTCTGTATCCTGCAGCGCTTCGAAGGAACGATTCGTCTTAAGAATTTCGTCAAATGTTTCTGCGCCGATGCCATAGAGAGTCTTCATCGCGCGCAGAACTTGTGCGCGCGGCACCAGCACCCATTCGGCCGGCTTTTTCAAAAGCTGCGACGCGAGCTGGCGTCCGATGGAATTGAAAAGATCGTACGTCGCTAGTACCACCGAGTTTTCCTTCACTTCGATCGGCAAAATGTGGTGTTGAAAAACAAAACGACTCGGTAAGACCGACAAAGTCCCGCGGTCAATCTTCTTCGCGTCGATGGACATGACCGGCACGCGGAAAAAATTGCCGATCGCAGCGAGGAACCGCTGCTCGTCCACCTTGCCGGAATCGAGCACCTGGCTGACCCATGAACCGCCGTTCAGGTTCACGGCCAGTTGCGCCGCTTCTTCAGTGGAAGGGACGCCGCTTTCCAGCAGCAAATTAACCAACGATTGACTGGCAGGTGAACTCATTCAACGCGGCGTTCAATACAATCGACAATGCAGGATCGCAAGCGTTCGAATGAAGCCTATTTACACCGTTTCGCAAGGCCTTTCACGCATAACGCGTAATCAAGCAGCGGCCGTCACTATTCTGCCGCTTCAAAGGTGTTGATTAGAAACTCCCCCGTGCGCGGGCGCTCAAGGCATATGCAACGCACGTCGGACGGGCACGGTGAGCGTGCCAGTAACGCGCATCGAATTATTCTTTTGGAGGCGGGCGATTGCCTCGGCCACCTGAGGAGTAAATACGCCGTCAACCGGGCCGCAATAATAGTTTAGTCGACGCAATGCTGTTTGCATCGAACCCACGTAAGCCGGGTCCTGAATCAGTTGTTCGGGAGCTTTGAAGTAGTAAGTCCATCGCCATTTGTAGCGCGGCGCAAAATCCGTGGCGTTCAGAGTTTTCCCCTGATGGAGCAACGCCCATTCATCTCGCTGTGCCAGTGGATCGACTGAACGGATAAAATCGTAGTCCACAATGTCGTACTCATCGGCCAGCGCAATACTCGCGCCAAGGAACAGAGCTAATGTGAGAGTTATTCGTTTCATAAGGGCAGAAGGAAGTTAACGCATATCTTTCGGTTCGGGAATATCAGGTGGCGGCAATGGTAACTGTTTGCCCTCTTGCGTTTTGGGGCAATCAGGGCAGTCGTTCTGATCCAGATCCGCGCCAAAATGAGTGGTGTTCTCCCACTTCTGACGCAGCCGAAAAGAATCCAGCTTGGTCAGGGTTACCTGGGGACACATGAGAATAATCAACTCCTGCCGCTCCTTGCTAGTCGAAGTGCCACGGAACGCTGCACCAAGCAAGGGAATGCGCGAGAGATAAGGAATGCCAGTGTACTGTTTCTGCTTCTGCTCCTGGATCAATCCGCCCAGGATAATGGTCGATCCGTTCCTGGCAGAAACATTCGTGCGAATATACTTCGTGTCGATTGTTGGAACCGAATTGCCGCTGATTTGTACGTTTCCGTTCGGAACAAGGCTGTCGAGTTTTTGCAAAATATCGAGGGAGACTTCCTTCTCGGAATTGATGAGAGGGACAACCTCAAGCTGAAGCACGACTTGTTTGTACTCGATGCTCGACTGGATAGAGGCAACGTTGACCGCCGTGGTGGCATTGGTCAGAGTGCTCGTCGGCACAGGGACTTCCTGACCTGACGCGATAATCGCTTTCTTATTGTTGCTTGTGAAAACCGTCGGACGCGAAAGGATTTTGAACTTATTCGTCGATTCCAATAAATGTACGATGGCTGCAAAAGCGTTACCGGCTGCCACGTAAATATTGGTTCCGTTGCCGACATTCTGAATGATCTGACTGAAATTGATCAGGTTGGAAGGATCAAGAATGTTGGAAGTTATCGGCGAAGCCGAAGAATTGGGAACGGGGATGTTAACTGGATTTGTGTTATTGAAAATCTGGTTATTCCGGGAGATCCCCACGAATCGCTTGTTGTACTTTGCGAAGTAATCGACGCCGAATTCCTCGTTGTTGGATAGTGTCAACTGGCCAATCACCGTGCTCAGCGCGACCTGTGGCGCCTGTACGTCCATCTGATCCAGGATCTTTTCGACTTTCACCACAACCTCACGATTTCCGAGAACGATGATGGAATTAGCGCGCTGATCGGCGATCAGTTTGGAGTTTCCGACTGTGACGGCTTGCGGTGTAGTGTTAACCGGTTGCGTCGAAAGCTCTTCCGAAATATTCAACGTGCTGCCAGTCGACGAGGTACCGAAGCCACTCGTGCCGCTGGGTTGGTTGAAGCCATATTGATTCGTGCCTCCTCGTTGTTGTTGTTGTTGTTGTTGTTGCGGTTGCGGACTCATGCCAGGCAGCCCACCGGGCGTCGCGCCAGCGCCTTCCGTCCCCGGCTCGGTCAACGCCTGAACCAGTACCGGTAGAACGTCGCCGGCAGAGATGTA
>JBEDUS010000364.1:0-8038 GCA_040414975.1 Candidatus Udaeobacter sp. | reverse complement strand
CTTTGAACTCGCGGCGCTCGTGCGTTTCGGGTAGACTGCGTGTGCGAGGGGAGAGCCAGGAATTAAACGGGGACTTAACCAAGCCGGGTGTCTTATGGATTAGCACGGTACCCAAGGACTACCGCCTCTCCGCACCATTGAGCCCGGTGCAGTCGTTGCTCTCTGAGATTTCGTTTCAAAGAAGCGTTTTGGCGGTTTGAAGGCGCTTAAGAATAGAAACGACACTGTAAGGAAAAACGACGCTTCATTTTCAATTTCGATCAGCGCGAATCCAACGCAATCGTGGCGAGCGATTAAATTACAGAGGCATGGACGAGCGCGTATTTCCAGATCGGATCGAAAGGGTGCTTGAAGATTTTGCTTTCCTGCCCGGTCACGAGGAGCGGGGATTGTTTTTCGTGGAATTAGAAAAGCTGATTGGTGCGGACGCGCTTGAAATGATCATCCAGCGAGTGTCCGATGATACGCGTGGTCGCAAGATGAAATCTAGGGATGGTAGACTTGAAGATTTGCAGCTCCAAATCGCGAAGGCGAATCGAGAGACTCGGAAAGCAGGGACAGCGGCAGCGAAGTAAAAGGGGTCGCGACTAAATTTAGGGGCATGGACTAGCCCGGATATCCAGAACAGCAGATACAGCGGTTGCTTAATGTCATAAACAATCCCTTTTTTATGCCACTACGCGCGCGTGGCGATTATTGCGAAAGACTCATCGGCCAACCCGCGTCACTTCACATACCGGCGGGGGTAGGCCAGGCTGCGACAGGGTGTGCGCTTGTGAAGCAATCCTTTTTTATGCAACTCTCCCGCGCGTGGAGACTATAACAAAAGTCCTTGGGACGATGGCGAAAGCGTTGCCGACCTCGTGTATGGGCCCTCGCGCATACGCGCGCGTAGGGGTTGTAGCGAAAGACCCCGCTACCTGAGCAGAAAAAAACTCTCGCTCGTCGGATTAGACTGGACCGCTCTCAAGTCTCTAAGGGAACGATCTCTGAGCTTGGGGAGACGCGGGCGATCGTGCTTTGGCTGGCGCAACACTTTGACTGGAAGGAAACCGATTACCAGAAGCGCACAGTACAGCAAGTCATCGAGCGAGGCGGTGGTAACTGCAATGACCTCGCTATGGTAGCGCTCGCGGCGATGAAGGAATTAAACATCAAGGTGCGCAGGGTTCACGATGTTCACATTCGGAGTGAGTCGGTCGAACGCGGCCAGAGAGCCCTAGCGCTGGTGAAAGAAAAGGGAGATCGTTATTCCGTCTTCGGCACGCACCACAACGATCACGTTTGGCTCGAGGTTTATGATTCAAAAGCTAACGATTGGTTTCCCGCCGATCCCTGGAGCGGAGTGGTCGGAACCGAAGATTGGCTGAAGGCACGCGTTTGGTTTGGCCGACGATCGAGCTTGAACCCCGATGCGCCAGAGATGATTGTTCCATTCGCCATCTTCGCGGAAACTGCCCAAGGCGAATTCACGATCGACCGGACACGGCATTACTTGGTGGAGGAATTCGACCGCATCTACGGAAACGAGTTACACAAAAGTGCGGCTTGGAAGGAGTGGGTGACGCTGCTCGATTTTCTGAGCCGGAAAGTCGAAGGAGCCTTCGCGGGATCAGTCAATCTGCTGGAATACGCACCTGAGATTGACCATTTGGCGGCGACTTATGAGCAGCTGCGCGCCGCGGCCGAAGCGAAGCCGGCGGCTGTTAACCCTGGATAGCTGCTATTCTAACGGTTGAACAACTCCTACGCGCAGAGGCGTTCGCACGCGCGCTGAAACGGCAACAATCGGACTCAGCAAACGACGCTAAGGGGCTGGCAGCAATGTTCTGCTAAAATCGCGGCGCTCCAACTGTCAGCAAAAAGTTACAGTCGCGTTACTTTTCCGATGTATCGCGCGCTGCAAATTGGTTGCGATTTCAAGCGCACGAAACGAAACCTTATCCTTGAATAAGTTCGAAAATCTTATGTCATCTCACGACGTCCTGACTATTCGACGAAAAAGAAGGCAACCGACATGGCAGACCGAGTGATCGCGGTGCTAGGTGCGACGGGAGCGCAAGGCGGAGGCGTAGTCGACGCGCTGCTCAAAGGAGGGCGATACCGAGTACGAGCTGCGGTCCGCAACCCAGCGAGCGACGCGGCCAAGTTGCTCGCAAAACGAGGGGTTGAGCTGGTAAAGGCCGATATCCTCGACATCGCCAGTATGGGCCCCGTGTTCGAAGGCGCGTACGGCGTCTTCATCGTGACCAATTTTTGGGACCCTGCACAGATGCGGTCGGAGACCGCGATCGGAACCGCGCTCGTGAAAGCCGCGCGCGCAGTCGGCGTCCATCATGCGATCTGGTCAACCCTGCCCGATTGCGAGAAGCTCAGCGGAGGACGCTTCAAGGTCCCGCATTTCAGTGGCAAGGCACGCGTTGATGCCGCGGTCGAGGCGGCTGGGTTTCCGCGCTACACGTTCGTCCAGGCGCCGATGTACTTTCAGAACTTCCTTAACAGGATGCGTCCCGAGGGGCTCCCGAGCGGCGGTCGCGGTTGGGCAGTCCCGATGGACCCCGCGGCACGCGTGATTCACGCGGGCGATGTCACCGAGGTCGGTCGGGCAGTCGCGGCGGCGTTCGCCGCCAGTGACAAGCTTCCGAACGGAAGCTACCTGGATGTCTGCGGCGGTACGTACTCGTGGAATGACTTCGTCGGCACGCTGAACGCACTTGGGCAGGAGATACGGGTGGTCCAGGTCCCGGCTGATGCCTACGACAAGTTCTTCGAGGGCGCCCACGAATTGCGTGAGATGTACCAGTATTACGAGCAATACACCTATTTCGGTCCCGAACGCGAAAAGCGAATCGCTGCCGCCCACGCGCTCGTCCCCGCTGGGTTCACCGGCTTCGCCGATTGGGCCAAGGTCCACATGAACCAAGGGTGAGCTTCGAAATTCTGCAGCGCGCATGCATGAGGTCTAACGAGACAGAGATAAGCCACGGCAGGGTGTGGTGGCATGGGTGCTCGCGTTTATTCGGTCAGGGGCCGTTGGTTTCATTGGTTAGTTAGGTGAGACTGATTTGACTGGCCGCGTAATTTTCACTGCAGAAGTATATGCTCGCGATGGTCGCCGGTTTATTGTTCTGGCGGACGGGACGACTCGCTGCATTTTTGGAATTGCATCGTCAAACTTCGCTGGGTCGTTTAGATGAAGAAGTCCTGGGAAATAATCTTCCACCTGAACTCGAGTTTTACGAAGACATTCGTCTCCTCGTCTACAGGTCGCATGGCCTGCTAAACGAGCTCAACAGAGCTCTAACGGCTTTGGAAAATCTCGAAGCCGAGTTGCATGAGCCCTTCAACAAAACGGCAGAAGACAAGCAAGCCCGCGAAAAAAGTTACGATTCCATGCAGCGCGCGCTCCGGAATCGGTTTGTACAAGGGAAACGGAGGTATAATATGAAGACACTAATTGCCATCCTAATCTGCTGTGAGTTGCTAGCGCCGCTGGCATTTGCACAGCCAAGTTCGAATGATACAAAGCAGGGCACAGGTTCGACAGAAGCAGTAACGGTAACGGGAACGATCATCAAAATGACGACTGAGGACGGGTCGGCGACCAATTATCAGCCGGTCAAGACTCTCGTTGTTCGCGAGGATCGTTCGAATACTCCGGGAAGTTATGTTCTCAGCGGACTTGGTCACGTTTTGAATAAAAACGGCGAAGTGATTCGAACCGCGATAAAACCCGGCGCTCACGTACGCATTTACTACGCACAGGCAGGCGGTTTACGCATGGTTGATCACGTCGTTGTCGATTGAGCGCGCGCGTCCTGCAATATGACCAATAAGAGCCACAGGGTTCCTTGAACCCTGTGGCTTTAATTGGTAGGACCGAATCCATCACCGCACCCCGCTGCGCCGCTGCAACTAGTAAGAAACGCCTCCAATCGCTGATTCTAGTTCAACAAACGCGATCAGCTTTTCATCCGCACGCACCATGAAGCGTTGACGTCGCCGCGATGCGCATCAGCAATCCAGACCGTTGGGCCGAAATCAATCGCTGCGATAGGGCCCCAACTCCAACCGCCTTTGCTGAGATTGTCGGCGATTATCTCCCAGTACCGTTTCACGGCTGCTTTTCCTCGCAGAGTTTTTGGAAAGCAGGATCGGCGCGTAAAGGGTCCCAGAGCGGATCGAGCTTAAGAATGGCTGGCGTGATGGGCGCTGGGTTATAAAGCCAGCCACCATACGGCGTTTGTAACAACCGCGCGAGAGTTGAGATCGCACGACGATTCTCGCCAATAATCATCTCAACCAGCGCCAGGTTCTCTTCGAACCCGGGTCCGGACAGTCGATCTTTGCTACTCGGCACAAGCGTGATTGCGCGCTGCGCTTCGTTGAGAGCTGAGCTCTTCTCGTCGAGTATGGCGTAATCCACGGCCAGCGCTGCAGGAACGAAGGCGTTGTCTGGTTGATCCTTGTTGAGCGGCTCAATCGTGTTGCGCGCCTGTTCAGCGGCAGCTTTTGCTGCTGCGGTGTCGCCGGCTACGCGCTGGATCAACGCTAGCCCCCCTTGCTTCATCCCCTTGTCGATCCCAAAAGCAAAATGGAGTTGAACTTGTTGGGCTGGTACGAACCGGATGGCCTCAGTTTGATTTCGTTCAAGTCTCAATTGGGCCAGCTTGATCCGAACAGCCGCGTCCGAGTTCGTTTGTGCGTTTACTTGGGCCAATAATTTAGCAGCTTCTTGCAGGTTACCTTGGGCCTGATAGATGCTGGCTTTTAACGCCATTAGAGACGGTTCATTGGGGAGAACATCCAGCGCTCGGCCGTAGAGCTTTAGCGCTGTCGGGAATTGCCGAAGCGCGGCGTAAGTCCATGCCACTTCAATCAGTAACGCCGTGTTCCGTGGATCGAGGGCGAGACCTCGCTCCCAGTAGGCAACACTTTCTTCCCAAAGTCCCTCGCGTCGGGCAACCGCGCCAAGGGCGTATGAGACCTCGCCGTTACCTGGCAACATTTTGCTGACGTGCTCGAAGGTGGTCTTGGCCAGCTCGTAATCGCGCTGCACCCAATATTGATAATAACCAACGAAGAGCAGGGTTTCGGGCGAGTTCGGCTGCAGTTTCTGCGCATTTTCTAAAGCTTCTTTGGCTGCATCGCGGCGAGCGGCAGTTGCGTCGCCGCGGTTAAAGTAAAGAAGCGCGTGCGCACCAGAAAGTCGCGCCCAAGCGAGCGCAAAATTCGGGTCAAGCTGTACTGCCAGCTGATAAAAATCGATGGCTTTAAATAGGGCATCGCTCGAGTAGTTGCTACGTGCTTCAAAAGCCAACCCGCGCAAATAGGCATCGTAAGCTTCGGGATTGTTTGTGGGCCTAGCAGCCAACGCTTGCTCTTCACGACCCGTCAGTTTCGCTTGCAACGACTCCGCTATTCGTTTAGCGATCTCGCTCTCGATGGTAAGGATATCACTCAACTTTCGATCATACGTCTCGGCCCAGAGCTGCGAACCGGTTTGCGCGCTAACCAAGTGAACATTGACCCGCACCTGATCGGCAGCTGTCTGGACGCTACCCTCAAGGATGTTCGCGACGCCAAGCTGCTTCGCTATCTCAGCAAAATTGCCCGGTTTGCTCTGATACTGCTGCGTCGAAGTGCGCGAAATCACTTTCAAATCCGCGATCTTAGCCAGGCGCGTCAGGATCTCTTCTTGAATGCCTACAGCGAAATAGGCGTTATCGGGATCGCGACTGAGGTTTTCCAGAGGAAGGACGGCAATCGATTTTTGTGGTAACGGCGTCAGTGCGGACGCTGATGGCGCGACGTTCCTCGTGGAGGGCGACGTTATTTCTCGACGATTTAGCCGGATTATAAACAACGCTGCCGCGACAATCGCGACGACTGCGATCAAGGCAGCGATCTTGTAAACACCGATACCATGAGACAACTTGCGGCGGCAGGATTCCAGGGCTTCCATCAACTCCCGAGCTGACGCTGGCCGCCGAGCGGGATCGACGGCAAGGGTGCAGCGCAGCAGCTTTATTATTGGTTCAGGAACTTTCCTCGCGACCAACTGCTCGACTGGCAGATCGTCGCGGGTTTGACGATCGCGAATCTCTTCGATCGTGGTCCCAGAGTGTGGTGCCAGTCCGGTGAGCGCGAACCAGAGCGTCGCCCCAAGCGAATAAATGTCCGAGCGCGCATCGACTGGACCGCTTCCAAATTGCTCAGGGCTCGCGAAATTCGGCGTGCCGACAAATTCTCCGTGCGTTAGGTCCGTTTCTCCTCCGGCATCCGCGATCGCCTTGGCAAGGCCGAAGTCGATGACTTTCACTTCGGGCTCCGCCGTATCAGTGTCACCCCGCGTCAACATGATATTGCCCGGTTTCAAATCACGATGGATCAAACCGTGGGCTGCCGCAGCCATCAATGCCCGCGTGATCTGGATCGCAATTTCCAGAGCCGAGTTTGCGTTCAGCGGACCATCTCTCCGCACGCGGCCCTCCAGAGTTTCGCCCTCGACTACCTCCATCGCGTAATAGCAGTGACTGGCACCCGGCGAAGCGCCGAATTGGAACACGGCGGCCACATTCGGATGCCGCAGGGCAGCTGCGGCGCGCGCTTCACGCAAAAAGCGTTCGCGCATCGCTTGTGAGCTGCGCGCGGTCGCGGGCACCTCGATCACTTTCAGGGCCACCCTCCGATGCAACACCTTGTCCATGGCGAGATAGGTCACGCCCATGGCCCCGTGACCGAGTTCCCAGTAAGAACCGTCTGGGCGTTGCTCGACCTCAAAGTCGCCGAAGACCAACGAAGCCGGAGGCGCTGTCGCTGCTTCCGCCGGTTCGTCAAACGCTATCCGCACCAGACAAGGCAGGCATTCGCTGTTCACGTTCAACGGCCGGCCGCACGTCGAGCAGAGACCGACGGATTCTGGCAATATTTTCATGGTGCGCCCTATTCTCCCGCCAGTACCCGAAACAACCAATGCAACTCTCCATCCACCTCGGCTTCCGTGTCCACCGTTCGGCGAACTTCTGCGCGTAACAACTCCCGGTAGCGCGCCCGCAATCGGGTCACGTGGCTGCGCAGAGTGGAGGGCGGGAGACTGAGACGAACAGCCAAGTCATCGTAAGTCGGAAGCGGATTGGGGCTGCTAGTAAGGAAGATTCTTAATTCTTCGAAGAGCTTATGTTTGCCCTCAGCTTTCTGCTCAGCTGCCAGTCGCTCCAGTCCCACCCTGACCAGTGCCTCTGCCCAGGTTCTTTCAAAAAGCCGGTCTTCTCCAGCCGGCTCCGCTGAAACGAAATGCGTCTGGAAGAGCGACTCCGCCTTAGCCCGCGCGTCGTCCAACGGCAGAAAATCGAGGGAGCCGCCGCGCTTCAACGTTTGCTCACGGTTGTAAGCGTGCCCAAGGAAATTCTTCAATGAGGCCAACAGGAAGGATCGGAATTTACCTTTCGTGCGATCGGCGCGCGCGTAGATCTTATGCTCGATCAGGTAGACGAAAAAACTCTGTGTGAGATCTTGCGCATCTTCCATCGCGTACCCGCGGCTGCGCACGAAACTGTAAAGCGGCGCCCAATTGGTCTGGCAAAGCTCTGCGAGCGCAGCGTGCGCAATCTCCGGTTCGGCCTGGCTTTTCCCAGCCGCGACAACCACGCTCCAGTGCGTCGAAGGAAAGAAATCGCTTCGGCCATCGCCGTTCCCTGCCGTGGTCTTCACGTCAGCCGTTTTTATCAAAACCGCAAAAGCCAAGCAAGCCCGCGAAAAAAGTTACGATTCCATGCAGCGCGCGCTCCGGAATCGGTTTGTACAAGGGAAAGCCATCATCATGCGCAACCATTAAAACCAACACAGAGGTATAATATGAAGAAACCAATTAAGAAGACAATAAGCATCATGAAACCAAAACATATATTCATCAGCATTCTGGCAGTTCTGTTCGTGTTCCCTTTAATGGGAACGTTCGCTCAGCAAGCAGCCAACTCGGGCTCTATTGAAGTGATCACGACTTTTGATTATCCCGGGACCGGAAATTCGACCCTCC
>JBEDUS010000363.1:0-21795 GCA_040414975.1 Candidatus Udaeobacter sp. | reverse complement strand
GGCGAACCGGACTTCGATACGCCCGAACACATAAAGAAAGCTGCGATCGACGCATTGGAGGCCGGCTTTACCAAATACACGCCGAGCGCGGGCATCCCGGAGCTGCGTCAGGCGATCGCGGAAAAATTGGCTGCCGATAACGATCTGAATTATCGCGCAGCGCAGGTCATCGTAAGTAACGGAGCAAAGCACGCGTGTTACAACGCGATCCTGGCCACATGTCAGCCGGGCGACGAAGTCATCATTCCGGCGCCCTATTGGGTCAGTTATCCGGAGATGGTCAGATTGGTCGGCGCCGAACCCGTGATCATTCCGACCAGCGAGCGCAACTCCTGGAAGATGCGCGCTGAAGATTTTGAAAATGCCATGACCCCGCGCACAAAGATGCTGATCATGAACAGCCCCAACAATCCGACCGGGGTTGTTTACACGCGGGAGGAATTGCAGGCGATTGTCGATGTTGCCGCAGAAGAAGACATTTACATCCTGTCGGACGAAATCTACGAGAAGCTCGTCTATGATGATACAAAACACGTAAGCATCGCTTCCCTGTCCCAGGCGGCTTACGACCTGACGATTACAATCAACGGCTTCAGTAAAACCTACGCAATGACAGGTTGGCGGCTCGGTTATCTGGCAGGGCCCGAAGCGGTGGCCAAAGCGGTCGATTCAATCCAAAGCCATACCGCGTCTAATCCTTCTTCCTTCTCCCAATATGGCGCACTCGCCGCTCTAAAGGGCGATCAACAGCCTGTGATCGACATGCGCGAGGAGTTTGATATGCGTCGCAATTACATGTTCGATCGTGTTTCGAAGATTCCGAACGTGACCGCAGTTAAACCAGAGGGCGCATTTTACGTGCTGGTGAATATCAGTCAGCTTGGGCTGACCTCGCAAAATTTCGCCGATCGACTGCTGAGTAAAGCCAATGTCGCGGTCGTTCCTGGAGCCGCTTTCGGTGACGATCGCACAGTACGGCTTAGTTACGCCACCAGCATCGACGTAATCAAAAAAGGATTGGACCGCTTCCAGGACTTTTGCCGGACGCTCTAACAATCGCGGATTGGCAATTGCGGATTGCGGATTTCAAAGCGAGCTGGTAGCGGATGTAATCGGCAATCCGCACTCCGAAATCCGCAATGTCTTCCGGACACCTCGCGCTGATTCTACACGCTCATCTTCCATTCGTTCGCCATCCGGAACATGAGCATTTTCTGGAGGAAGACTGGTTCTTCGAAGCGGCGACCGAGAGTTACATCCCGCTGCTGCGCATGATGCAGCGCCTGGTCGATGAGCATGTGCCATTCAAGCTCACGATGTCGTTCACACCGACGCTGTGTGCGATGCTGCGGGATAAACTGCTTTGCGAACGTTACATGCGGCACCTCGATCTTTTGATCGATCTCGCTGCGCGCGAACGCAAACGGAATCGGAATCACCCGCAACTCCGCGAGCTCGCGGACTTTTATTTCAAAATCTTTCGCGAAACTCACCGCTTCTTTGTAGATGAATACAAATGCGATTTGCTCACCTCCTTTCGCGAACTGCGCCAAAGTGGGGAACTCGAAATTATTGCATCTGCGGCGACGCATGGCTTGCTTCCCCTGCTCCAGGAGCCAGTTGTAGCAGCCACGGCGGCGCGCGCGCAGATTCTAATCGGACGCGATATTCATGTGGATCTCTTTGGCGCAGATCCTGCCGGGTTTTGGTTCCCTGAATGCGCTTACGCGCCGGGTCTGGAATCTATTCTGCAAGAAGCAAACATTCGCTGGTTCGTTCTCGACACGCACGGGCTGTTGTTTGGAAAGCCGCGTCCGCGTCGCTCAATTTATGCACCTTGTTATACGCCGGCGGGGCCAGCCGCGTTCGCGCGCGATCGCGATTCAAGCCGACAGGTTTGGAGCGCGCGGGGAGGTTATCCTGGTGATTTCGCTTACCGTGAATTTTATCGCGATGCGGGCTTCGATCTTCCAGTGGAGCACTTGGGACCGGTTGGCCACGGAACTCGGAAATTCTCCGGCGTGAAATATCATCGGATTACGGGGCCAACTGAAGAGAAGGAGTTATACGATCCAACCGCCGCGGAAGGAGTGGCCGAGACGCAAGCCTGTCATTTTGTCGAGGAACGCCGGCAGCAAATCCGCGACGTCGCTGCTGCAGGATTTGATCCCATTGTGGTCGTTCCGTTCGATGCTGAGCTCTTTGGGCATTGGTGGTTCGAAGGTCCTCGCTTCCTTGAGCAATTTATCCGACGAACGGCAAACGAGCACGATTTTCATCTCTCGACGCCAAGCGAATACCTGGCTGCATTTCCTACGCAACAAATCGTCGAGCCCGCAGCCTCAACATGGGGCGAGAACGGCTATTTTGAGGTTTGGCTGAATCCAAGCAACGCCTGGATTTATCCAGAGCTGCACATGGCGGCCCGGCGAATGAATGAGATTGCGCGCAAATATGCAGGTGTAAAGCCAAGCGAGAACCGGGCAGGCAGAGCGCCTGCCCCACAATTTGCTGACCGCGCCCTCAAACAGCTTGCCCGCGAACTTTTACTAGCCCAATCCAGCGATTGGGCATTTTTGATGAAAACTGCGACAGCTCGCGAATACGCGACCAAGCGCACCATCGATCATCTTTCTCGCTTCAATCGTTTACACGATCAGCTTGTCACAAATAACGTTGATGAAGAATTTCTACGCCAGTGCGAATCGCGCGATAATCTCTTTCCGAATGTGAACTGGCGATACTATGTTTAGCTTTTGGCATTCCAAGCGAAGTCGAGGAATCTCTGGCTGTTATTCCTTCCGCGTGTTTTAGCCAATCAGAGACGTCTCGACTCTGCTCGACATGACAACAAAGACTCTCACGGCGCTTCTGCTAGGATTCCTGACATCTGTCGCCTTAGCTCAGGAATCGCCAACGCCAACTCCTGCGCTGATCACCGACGAATCTTCTACTTTGTCGATCTCGCCGACTGAATCTGTGACACCGTCTCCTGTTCCCGAGCACACGCCTTCAGCGACACCCGGAAAAAGTATCCGCATCAGTTTTGTTCCGCCGCCGCTGGAAGGAAAGATCAGCCTTGGAATCTATGATGCAAACGGGGCGCTGGTGCGCGTTTTGCACAAGCAATCGGACGCGAACGAATTTCAAATCGGCGCAGACGCACTGATGACACAGTGGGATGGAAAAAATGATAGTGGCAAAGATTTGCCCGCTGGGAAATATCATGCTCGCGGTTATCTTGTCGGTCCGCTGAAAGTCGAAGATGTCAGCCAAGACGCAACGCCTCCTTCCGAGAATAACTCGAACGCAAGCGTTAAGGTGAAACTCATACCAAATCCGCTGGCTAACGACAAACGAGGAGTCGCTGAATTGAGTGCTGGTTATGACAACGACGGAAGTTACTTGAAAGCGTCCGACGGCCTGCCACTACTCAGCGTCAGCAAATCATCGAACGTGAGTCGTGTGTTGATTACGAAAAAGGGCGATAACTCGGTCGATATTTGGCAGACTGACGACGCTGGCTTTCACCAATTCCGCATCTCGAATGTGGACCAGATGATGGCTTTCGATTGCGGCGAGTTCGAGTTGAAGTAGATGTTGCAGCGGTCCGCGGCCGTTGTTTCCAGCGAACGGTGCTCGCCGCGGCGGGCACCGCTACAAGTCTGGCCACAAGACAAAATCTCTGCTAGTTAAAACGCCGATGCCTGCTCCCGAGTTTCAACACACAGTTGGTAAGACCGCCACCTTTAGTGGCACGGCGCTGCATACCGGCGATAAAGTTACTCTGAAACTGCATCCGGCGCCTGTAGATCACGGAATCAAATTCAAACGGAAAGACCTGCAGGACGAGCCGACCATCGATGCGAAGATCGAGAATCTAAAAACGGTCGAACGCGCCACGACGATCGGCGAAGGCTCAGTGCGCGTACACACAGTGGAGCATATCCTGTCCGCGCTCTCGGCGATGGGCGTGGACAACGCCATCGTGGAGATGGACGCAAACGAGCCACCCATCGGAGACGGCAGCGCGCAGGCTTACGTCGACCTCATCAAGAAAGCCGGCGTAACGGCCCAGGAGGCAGCACGAAAGTTTTTCGATGTGCGCGAACCGATGCACGTGGAAGCCAAAACGGGTGCCCTTCTCGTTTTACTGCCCGACGACAAATTTCGCATCTCATGCACGCAAGCCGGACCAAATAACCGCTTCACACAATTTCTGTCGATGGAAGTTACGCCGGCGGTTTTCGAACACGAGATCGCTCCAGCGCGAACATTTGTCTACTACGAAGATGTTAAGCCGCTCATGGACAAAAATTTGATCAAGGGCGGCAGTCTGGAAAACGCGATCGTAGTACGTGGAGACGCGGTATTAAGCAAGGAGCCGCTGCGTTTTTCCGACGAATTTGTGCGGCACAAAATTCTCGATATCATCGGGGACCTTGCTCTGGTTGGCCGCCGTATCCGGGGCCACATCGTCGCTGTGAAACCCGGTCACGCGACCAACGCGGACTTGGCACGCTCAATCGCCCGCGAACAGGCACGCAGAAGCGCCGTGGCCGCGCCGCGAGCGATGCCGATGGGTGATAGCGAGCTCGATACCGATCAGGTAATGCAAATCCTGCCTCATCGTTTCCCGTTTCTGATGGTGGATCGCATCATCAGCTTCGAAACGGAAACGAAGTGCGTAGGTGTAAAGACGGTCACGATTAACGAACCGTTTTTTCAGGGACATTTCCCAGGACACCCGGTGATGCCAGGTGTCATGCAGGTTGAGGCCATGGCACAGGTTGCCAGCATTCTCTTATTCAAGCTGGCGAAAACCACCAGTCGTATCGGCTATTTCATGAGCGCTGATGGCGTGAAGTTCCGCAAGCCTGTTTTGCCCGGTGACACCATTTTTATCCACGCCGAGCTCACCAAATCGCGCGGCGAACGACTGGCGAAAGCGAAATGCCATTGTGTGGTCAATGACGCCATCGTTTCCGAAGCCGAACTGATGTTCACGTTTCTCGATAAATGAAACGGGATAAAGCCCTCACCCTCCCTTTTCCTTACAAAGGGCGAAACGTCCCGATTGCACGCCGTGCGCAAACGCTCCGGGCAGCGCGAAGCTTTTCCGCTTCTTCCCTTCGCAAGAGGAGAGGATTGGGGTGAGGAGTTGGCAAAATGAGTCACGTGCAGGTCCATCCCACCGCGATTATCGATCCAAAAGCGGAACTCGGCTCCGCGACGATCGTCGGGCCCTATTGCGTAGTCGGACCCGATGTTGTACTCGGCGCCAACTGCTGGCTGCAACATCATGTCACGCTGTGCGGACCGATGAAGGCAGGAGCAAAAAACAGGTTCTATGCCTACTGCTCGATTGGTCAGCAAACGCAGGATTTAAAGTATCGCGGCGAGCCGACCTATCTGGAGATTGGCGATGAAAATACATTTCGCGAATTTGTAACGGCACACCGCAGCACGACGAGTGAAGGCAAAACGCGAATTGGTAATCGTAGTAACTTTCTCGCCTACAGTCACATCGGCCATGATTGCACCGTGGGCGATCACGTTGTTTTCTCGAATAACGGCACCCTGGGCGGCCACGTTCAAGTCGGAGATTATGCGGTGATGGGCGGGCTCACCGCGGTGCACCAGTTTTGCCGGATCGGGCGCTTCGCGATCACCGGCGGCTGCTCGAAAATCGTCCAGGATGTCCCTCCGTTCATGATCGCTGACGGCAACCCGGCGGAAATTCGCGGCATCAATTTGATTGGCTTGGAACGCAAACGTTTTCCGCCTGAGAGCGTAAAGATAATCAAAGAAGCATTTCGCCTGATTTACCGCTCCAAGTACAACACCCGCCAGGCAATCGAAGCGATGCAGGAAGAATTGCCTCAGACGGAAGAGATCAAAGAAATCATCCGATTCATCGAACAAAGCGAACGCGGGATTATTCGATGAAACTGAACCGCGGCTCTGCAGGCTATGAACTCAGCATAGCATAGCCAGCTAAAACGGCCGCGCGTTGTACTGGTAGAACCAGCTGATTTAATCGTGCGTTCACGCTTTCGGTCAACGGCCCCTGGCAGCTTTCGGAGTTGAAAGTTAATTGTTGAGAGTTTGAAATCCCCAGAAGTTTTCGAACTACCCTTAACTCTCAATCTTCACTCCATCGATGCCTGTCCTCACTTTACTGCGAATCAAGAATCTCGCGCTGGTGGAAGAGCTCGAGTGGCAGATGGTGCCGGGCTTTATCTCCGTCACAGGAGAAACCGGCGCGGGGAAATCAATCATCGTCGGCGCGCTTCAACTTTTACTGGGCGAGCGCGCCGACAAATCACTGATTCGCACCGGCGCTGATCTTTGCACGGTCGAAGCAGTCTTTAGCGGAAACGATCTGCAAAAATTGAATCCGCAGCTTGTCGAAGCGGGTGTTGAACCGTGCGAGAACGATCTCATCATTAAACGAAGTTTCTCTGTCAGCGGCGGCACGCGGCAGTTCATCAACGGTTCGCCGACCACGTTGGCGATCCTGAAAAATCTCGGCGACAAGCTCGTCGATCTTCATGGGCCGCACGATCACCAGTCGTTGCTCTCTCCGGAGACACAGTTGAGTTTGCTGGATTCGTTCGCTCGGGCTGAACAGCCGCTCGAGGAATATCGAAAGCATTACCGGCAATTGCAGGCCTTGCTAGCCGAACACGCGGCGCTAAACACGGCGGAAACCGCGCGCGAACAGGAGCTCGATCTCCTTGGTCATCAGGTCGCCGAGATCAAGTCGGCGAATCTGGTCGCAGGCGAAGAAGAAGAAATCGAGAAGCGCTACACACTCGCGAGTAACAGTAAGCGCCTGATCGAACTCGCCAGCGCGATCACTATTAAACTTTCCGAAGCGGATGAGTCCGTTCTTTCTCAGCTCGCTGAAACGCAGCGATTGCTTCGGGAACTGGAGAAGATCGACAGCTCGATCGCGCAGTTTTCATCAGCCCACGCAGCTGCTGTCGTCGAGCTTTCCGAGATTGCGCGCACGCTTTCCGGGTACGTAGAAAAACTCGATCTCGATCCAGAACAACTTGCCGCACTGGAGCAACGCGTTTCGCTCTTCGAAACCCTGAAGCGGAAATATGGCGGATCGATCCCCGAAGTGATCGCGTTCGGAGAGCGCGCAGCCGAACGGATGCAGAAAGTCGAAGGTCGAGACATGGAGTTGGAGCGTCTCGCGAAAGAAATTGAAAACGTTCGCGCGCAGATGAACGGCGCTGGTGATGCGCTGCGCAAGTTACGGGCAAAAGCCGCGCCGAAACTTTCTGAGAACATCCGGCGCAATTTGCGTGATCTCGGATTCAGGCAATCCGAGTTCGAAACAAAGCTCACCGCTCTCGATGAACCGCGCTCAAGCGGATTCGATGGTGCGGAATTGCTTTTCTCGCCGAATCCGGGCGAACCGCTCAAGCCGCTTCGAACCATTGCCTCGAGCGGCGAAATCTCACGCTTGATGCTGGCGATCAAATCGGCTTTGGCTGCTCACGACGCGATTCCGTTGCTCGTTTTCGACGAAATCGACACGAACGTGGGCGGTGAAATTGCGCATGCAGTTGGCACTAAGATGCAAACGTTGGGACGCGACCACCAGGTAATCTGCATCACGCACCTGCCGCAAGTAGCTGCGACGGCGTCTTCACACTTCATTGTCACCAAGGATGTTTCGCGCGGCCGCACGTTTTCTAATTTGCGTGAAGTGACTGGGAAAGTTCGCCAGCAAGAAATCGCGCGTATGCTCGGCGGCAAAAGCGAATCGGCGCTCAAGCTGGCTGCGAGTTTGCTGAAACGCAGCGCGTGATTCGCCAACCATGATCAGATTGACGAAAAACGAACGCGAAGATTGTAGGGCGTTTCTGTGAAAACGCCAATCTCAAGTCAGCGTCTGACACAGACGCCCCACAATCATCTCATCACAGTGCCAAGGGGGAGGACGGTTTTACCGAAAATTTCATTTAAAACCTGCGCCAGGCCGGCGTAGATCGCGGAGAAGCCGCAAAAGATTCCTACGTATCCGGTGAATTGTTTAAAACCGGGGCCGGCACCGGTGAATTCGCCGATGGCGAGGAGAAAGAAGAGAATCGTCAGCGAACCGAAAACAACTTGCCCTGCGATGTGCAGCCGCAATGTGCCAATGAACATGACGGCGGTAAACAAGCCCCACATGGCAAGATAGGCGGCAATTGCGGTATCGTTGGAAGCAGCTGCCCATCCCAGCTTCGCCATAATAATCAGCGTTACGAACGAGAACCAGAACAGGCCATAGGAAAGAAATGCGGTGGTGGCGAATGTGTTGCCTTTTCTCCATTCCATAATCCCCGCGACAATCTGCGCCGCGCCGCCGTAACAAATTCCCATTGCCAAAATCATACTGTTTAATTCGTAGAAACCGGCGTTATGCAGGTTCAACAGCACAGTCGTCATACCAAAACCGAGCAGCCCCAGCGGCGCAGGGTTTCCAGTTGTGTCCTTGATTTGTGTGACGGATTCATTCATGGCGCGGTCAGTCTGGCGAAAGTAGGTTCGACAACGCAATAACAATATCTGGGATCCAAAAAACCGGGCGGCTAACGATTTAGCTTGTGCCAGCGGCAGCACCGAAATTATCGTCCGATTTTCCCATATGATTCAGCGCGACTATCTCATCATCGGCGGCGGCATTGGCGGAGCGAGCGCCTGCGAAGGAGTTCGCCGTTACGACAAGCGCGGAAGCGTGACGCTGGTCGGTGCCGAAGCGTTTCCACCTTACAAACGCTGGATTCTATCGAAGGACTTTTTGCGCGAAAAGGATCCACAACCCAAAAAATTATTCGAACCCAATGAAGCCTGGTACGAGAAGCACAAGATCGAGACGCGATTTGACACTCGCGTAACGCAGTTCAATATCGACCGTCGTCTGGCCGTGCTTGCAAACGGCGAAAGTATTGAGTTCAACAAGGCGTGCCTGGCGATGGGCAGTCGACCCATGCGTCCACCGGTGGCGGGAACGAGTCTGGGCAACGTGATCTACCTGCGAACGGTTCGCGACGCGCTCGCTTTAAAAGAGATGGCCAGCCTGGAAAAAGGCATCATGGTCGTCGGTGGTGGATTGCTGGCATGCGAGGCCGCAGCGAGTTTGCGAATCATGAAATTGAAAGTCGGTCTCATGCATCGGGATTCCTATTTATTGAACCGATACCTTGATCCGGAAACCGGCACCTGGCTCAGCGATTACTTCGCAAAACACGGGGTGGCCCTGTCGATGGGCGAAAGCCTCAACGGTTTTGAGGGCAAAACGGTCCTGCGCAATATCCAGACAAAAAGTGGTAACCGATTTCCAGTGGGGCTTGCACTGGTCGCCTGCGGCGCCGAACCAAATCTCGATCTCGTCCGCAACACGCCGCTGTCCGGGCCACACGGATCCCCGGTCACTGAATATCTTGAGACGGAAGAAAAAGGAATTTATGCGGTAGGCGATCTTGCGTTTTATCCGGATCGGATCATGGGTGGCGTACGGCGTCAGACACATTGGGAGAATGCCAGGAGCCAGGGGCTGGTCGCAGGAGCTAACATGACAGGCAAAAAACGCATTCGCTACGAGCAGGTTCCCTATTTTTGGACGGAAATCTTCGACTTACGGATGGATTTCGTTGGCGACTTCAGTGTGCTGCCCACGCGCGTTGATCTTCATGGCGTCTATGCGAAGAAGAAATTCACAGCGCGTTATTACCAGGGGGACAAACTCCGCGCGATCCTGCTTTGCCAACAACCGACGCGGGACGTGGAAACGGCCAGAAGTCAGTTGCGCCAGACGCAGGGGAAGTAAGCCGTGGCGGCGTTCCTGAGGCTGCTGTGGCCGCGCGCGTTGACCGCGGGCCCTCCTGTAGGCGGCAACTGGCCTAGGTCAGCGCCCTCGGCTACGACGCCGCACAAAAGCGAAAATTTCCGTTCTCAATCTGCGCGCGGTGCGTGAGAACATCCGTCCCGTCATCGGCGGAACTCTAGAATGTCAATCTGCGTCAGCTGCGGCTGTCGCCGAGCCCGCATCGCGCGCGTACCAATCTACCTTGCGCGTCACATACATTACGATCGCCAGAACGATAAAGAGCGCGATTGCGCCCATGAGCAGTGCGTAATCCTGCTGCCGCAAAGTGATGTAGAGAAATGTGTAAACGCCCGCGAGGCCCGCGCCAATCATCAGCGTGCGCGCACCGCCGCCCAGGAAGAATCGGCAATACCACGTGATCAATGCGGCCGAAGCGACCGCCGCGATCAGGTACGCCCAGCTAAATCCGATAAACTCCGAGATCGACAATAGTAGCAGGTAAAACAAACAAAGCGCCGCGCCGACCATCAGATATTGAAACGGATGAATTTTTTGCCGGGCCGTGATCTCAAAGAGAAAAAAAGTTGTAAAGACGAGCACGAGAAAGAGCACACCATATTTGATCGAGCGTTCGACGTAGCGATACGCGTCCAGAATGGACAAGAGCTGAACACCGAACCGCGAATTCGTGACGGAGGGCACGCTGAAACGTTCGTTGCCGGCGCGACTCGTCCAGGATTGCGGATAATCGCGACCGTAATAGGACACCTTCCATTTCGCATCGAACCCGTCAGAACTTACCGACCGATCTGCCGGCAAGAACGCACCGCGAAAGGCCGGATCAGGCCAGTTTGATTTCAAAGTCGCCTCATTCTGCACTCCAAAAGGCGCAAAGTAGATTCCCTCGCTCCCATTGAAATCGAGCGGAATGGAAAATTCGATTTCGCTCGCAATCGGTTTGTCGTCACTGAGAGAAGCCGTCGCGCCGGTGGTGTACCCGGGAACCTGCGAGCCCGGCAGCAACGGGCGCTTGGTGCCACCCCAATCGAGCACCATTGCCTCCCTTGTTCCTCGCAAATCGTTCACCGCTATCGTGACGAACGCATCCTTCCATTGCACATCCTTTAGATCGATCTTGAGCGGGCCAAAATCCGGCGGAGCGAACTTCCCCGAGAGCGTAACCTGCGCGCGAAACACTGCCGCATCGTAGATACCGCGATGTAGCATCTGCGTCTGCGCGTCACCCGTGATATGCAGCGTGTCGGGAAGAAAATACGCAATCGCCGTGCCGTTCTCTTCCACTTCACGTCGCTCCATCTTCCCATCAGGCGCCGCTACTTCTTTGACAGCCTTAAACTTATATTGATATGGGATCCCAAGAACCGGCCCGACCACATTTTGTTCGCCGCCCCACGACGATGTGATGTCGGCGACAGCATCGTTGCGCCGCTGCAATCGCTCCCTCAACACACCGGTGATCATTGCGAGCGGAATCAGCAACACCAGAACCAGCACGCCAACCCCGAGCAGCTTGATGATCGTGCTATGGCGCTTTCCAAATGATGGCTGCGATTTTGGCAACGGCGGCGGCGCTGTTTGGGCTTCAGGCATGTCGCGATGTTGAATCAGAGAGCGTTGCTTACGTCAACCAACTTATTTAACGACCCTCGGACAGCATTCGTTAGGTTTGCGTTCGCCATTGCCGACGGATTCGCGCCGCCTCGCGCATGAAATTCGGATTTCGGATTATTTTCGTAGGATTCTGCGGGGATGAACCGCTTCGCACAAAGAATGACAAGCAATCGATTAGGCGTCTGCCGCGCCAGTTAACGAGCTCCTGAGTGATACAATGCAGACCATTCTGTTCGCACAAGGCGCGAAATAAATCGGCGCTCATACCCGGGTTTCGATGGTGCGCCCAATCGAGAATTTTCGCCTTGATCAGCGGTTTTGCCAGCGCCTCAGGAATTCGTTCGCGTATTGAGTTGGCATATGCGCCGAAGTTGGAATGATGAATGAAACCTTTGCCGCCTGGTTTCAATTTCGTCCCCAATTCGCACAGGTAGGCTTCGATTACGTCTTGGTTTGGATGCACGAAGGAATCAAAACTGAAAACAAAATCCACCGAGGCAGCCGGAATCATCGACAGCGAGTGTCCATCATTGAGGTAGCATCGCACGTGCGGCTCAGCTGCGAACCGCTGATGACATGCTTTGATGCATTGTGATGAGCGATCAACAGCCAAGAGCTCGTCGCAATAATCTTTGAGGTAATGCGTCCATCGCCCAAAGCCCGGCGCGATTTCCAATATGGTTCCAGTCGGCAGACAATCCCGGATTCGCGGCAGAATGGCGCCAAACCATTGCGCCGAGGCAGTTCCCCATGGCGCCGACCATTCTTCGCCGGCTTCCCTCCAGTCATATTTCATCTATGGCGCCAGCTTACTCAGTAAATAAGGACGATCATCGCTGTTTGAATCAAGAACGTGGCTGGGGCCGGAATCGAACCGGCGACACGTGGATTTTCAGTCCACTGCTCTGCCAACTGAGCTACCCAGCCTAATTGTCATTAAACGTGATATTTACACCGAAGCGCCAGCGTCGCATAAATTTGTAGTTGACTTCACATTGACTGTATGGCATTCAAAACGGCACGAAAAAGCCAAAGATTGCAGTCCGTAAATATCGTCACAGCACAACACATCCCTGGGTGCTCGATCTTCGCGCATTCGGGGGAAAGCGTCAATTCTATAAGACACGCGCGGCGGCCGACGCCGAAGCGATGCGCCGGAAGACCTTACTAGAACGCCACAGTCGCGCAGCGATTGGTCTATCCCAGCGGGAGCTGAGCGAAATCATTTCAGCGAAACAGGATCTGGCCAAATACGGCAGGAGCATTATCGATGCTGCGCGATTCATGGTCGATCATCTAGAGAGAGTTCGCCGTTGCAAAGTCACCGTCGCGCAACTAGCCGATGAAGTGGTTGAAGCCAAACGACGGGGCGGAATGAGCGTCGCCTATCTCGCTGATCTACGAAAACGCCTCAGGCATTTCTGCCAGGATTTTGGCAAACAGCCCATTGCCGGAATCACTGTGGAGGAAATCGACAATTGGCTTCGCGATCTGAAGCTTTCACCAAAGAGTAGGGCCAACTATCGCGCGAACATTGGCGTCCTGTTCAGCTATGCAGTGAATCGCCGGATGCTAGATTCTAATCCGGTCACGTTCACGGCAAAACCAAAGTTGCCAGACAATCCCCCTGAGATTTTCGCCGTCGATCAATTGCGCGCTCTCTTAGAGGCAGCAAGTCGCGTTGTCCCTGATGTGCTTCCGATGCTGGCACTCGGAGCATTCGCGGGAGTTCGCGACGCAGAACTAAAAAGATTGGACTGGCACGAGGTTGAGCTTGCTCGCGGACACATCGAGATCAAAGGCGCTAAAGCAAAAAGCGCGCGACGGCGAATCATTCCAATTCAACCCAACCTTGCTGCGTGGCTACAACCTTACAGCGGTTTATCCGGGAGCGTCGTTCCCGAAGGCGCGCGCAAGAAATTAGAACGCGCGCGAAAAGCCGCCAAGCTGTCTACCTGGCCTAGAAACGGGCTCCGCCATAGTTTCGCATCATACCGTTTAGCAGCTACACACGATGCGCCGCGTGTTGCGTCCGAGCTTGGACACACCAGTCCAAAAATGCTTTACAGCACCTACAGAGAGTTAGTGCTGCCGCTGGAAGCAGAGCGATTTTGGAACATCGCGCCAGTAGCGGAGACGGGTAAGATTGTGACCTTTCAAAGCGGGCAAGCCTAACCGTAATCCTAAAAAAGTTTCAAAAATTTCGGGCTGATAGCATAGCCTTCCAGGTCAGTTCCGGATCGGTCCAGCTTCTCAAGTGACGCCTAAAAAATGTGCTCCAGTCGAAGTGCAAGCAGCGCGGCGGTGGAGCTCGTGCGGTTTATACGAAAAGCGCAGTCGCTCGGTTTCAGCCTGGCTGAAATAAAGCGGATCCTCAAAATGAGAGGACACCGACCTGAAACGTGCCGATGTGTAATCGCTATGGCAGAAGCGACGCTGGCTGAGACGGAATTGAAATTAAAAGAACGTCGGCGCTTTCACCGTGCTTTGAAGCGGCGAGTTACGGACTGGAAAAAACAACCGACCTCTCGAGCACGCGCTGAATTCTGCGAGCTGATTCAGAGTGCCTGACGAAACATGACTAGCCGAGGATTCGCAGAATGCGTGGGCGTTTGCCTGGCCATGTTCAGTTTTACGGCTGCGTATGCTCAGGAGCGCGCGGCTGAACGCGTGGTCGTCAGTGAAGCTGAGGAAGGCGAGCACGATCAGTTTACCGAGATGGGCGAATATGCGCAGCCGGCTTGGGCAGAGCGCAGCCGATTCTCTTCGACAACGAGCGTCTACGTATTGTCGCCCTACGAAATGTTTGCGGGAAATCTTTGGGAGGCCGACTTCAGGCGGCACGGTAAAACTTTGCACGACTTGACACAGGAAATCGATTTTGGATTGCCGCATCGGTTTGAACTCGGCATTGAGAATGAGCTCGGCCTTGCAGGCAACGACGCACACGAAACAAGCGTCAGCTTAGAAGCGCGATATGCTTTCGCAAACTGGAATGTAATCCCACTGAATCCGGCAATTTCTGCGGAGTACATCTTTGGCGTTGGCATGTCCGTTGAAGATGGAACCAGTGAGAAAGATTTTCGCCGCCAGCCCAACGCAGTCGCAGTCCGGCTGCTGCTCGGACAAAACTTTGGGGATCATTTTGGATACGGAGCGAACATCGGTCTCCAGCAAGATGTCTCGCACGATTCGGGACGCGAATTCGAGATCAGCCAAACAGTCGTGTACGGGGCAATGAAGGGTAAGTTCGAGTTTGGGGCCGAGATGCGTTATGTGCATAACACGCCACAGCGAAATCCCACGGATAGAAACGAACTGGTGATCGGCCCCACGATCGGATGGAAGCCGACGCGACAATTGCGAATCAGCGTCGCGCCGCTCTTTGGCTGCACTGCCGATTCACCACGCGTGACGAATTTTGTTCTTGTCTCGTACGAGTTCGGCGGCGCCGAATCAATCGTGGCGCCGATCTCGGGGAATCGATGACTCAGATCGGCGGGCGCAGAACGCGGTTAAGATATTTGTACTCATGCCATGTCAGCGCGATTACGATGATATCTACGGCTGAGATCAGGAGAAGCCACACAGAGTGCGTAAAGCTGAAACGATACAGTTGATAAAGAATGAACAGCCCAAATACGATGATGGAGGTCGGATAGTACCAGAGCTTCTGGCGCAAAAGTCCGGTAATCAGCCACAATTTGATCGCCCCGTGACTAAGCAGGTAGACCGCGACGAAAATTTGCGTGCCAATTGTGACGCTCTGCGCGGAATCGAGGAGATAGTTGGCGACGAGGTCATGAGGATCTTCTGCAAGTTCCTCCTCGGTTAAGATGCTCACTATGCTGAGCAGCAATTGCCTGTTGATGAAAAGCGCAATGACGCCGCCAATGATCTGCCCAAGCGCAAATAGCCCCTTGAGCACAAGGCTTATTTCAAACGCGACATGTATCTTCTTCTCGTACGCAGCACTCTCGGTTGGCCGCGTAATTTTGTCGTTCCGACCGCTGGTCACGAACGAAATGTAGACCGGATGCTGGCAGGCCGCCGAATGGCAACACATCGGAGATTAGGTCGAAGCCGCGTTTATCTTTGCGCGGGCGGACTTCGTAAACGTGCATTTCAAGAGCCCGACTTTGCCCAGCTAAAGTTGAGCGCACCCCTTATGGGCGATCCCGCGCGGAAACGCCACTTCCGATTCCCTCCTCGTTAGATGATAGCGCGTAGCTTGATCGCAACGACTTTGGCTCTGGCGCAGTCGGCGAAGGTGTGTCTTTTTCAAATATCGCGCATAACCCCGGCTTGTAGAGACTCAAACGCAAGCCGTATTCCTTCGCGAACTGCTCGATTTTCCCTTTCCGATTTTCCTCGTTCAGCGGCCAGATACGTTGCAATTCATTCTCGTAAATTGCGCAACGTCCCCACTTCCCAACGTCCAATAACAATTGGCGTTTGATCCGTGCAGCGAGAATCTTCATAACCGCCCCCGCTTTTAAGGGAAGAGCCGGACTCCGAGCCCAGGGACTTGAAGGAGCCCGGCAGTAATCAGGATTTTTCCCTTATTCTAATAGGGTTTCGGATTAGGGCTTCGAATTGAGCGTATCGGGGCGTGATCCTGTGCGGCCCTGTCAGGTAATTGCAGCCGGCTGACCTAGCAATGCCAGTTGCGCGACGAAGTTCAATCAACACTCCCGGAAACCAAAATAATGGTGATCGGCAAGGTGACAATCATTAATACGGCCGTCGCGACTAGCGTGGACGATGATTCTACTTCATAAATGCGATAGCGCGGCGCCAGCAGCGGTGCGAATACCGCAGTTGGAATGGCGCAGACGACAATTCCTTCGCTGCGCAATGGGTCGGTAATACCAAGTGCCATCACCAACACAGCCATTAGCAACGGTTGTGCGATCATTTTAATCAGTGTGTTTGTAATGATTTCGGCACTTAGCTTGATGTCATAGGCAGCGATGATCAGTCCTCCCAGAAAAATGGAGGCCCCCGAGGTAGTCGAGCCGATCAGCATCAACATGCTGTCAAGGAGCGGCGGCACCTTCACGTCGACAAGCACCAATCCAAGACCAAGCAACGGCGCCCAGACCATCGGTTTTTTGAAAGTGTCGGCTAAACTATTTGCAATCATAGCGGGCAAGGCTTGTCTTGCACCACCGTTGGCATGCCGGCGATGCATCTCGAGCAGCACAACCGTAAGCGGAATAATTGTCACCCCTGATAAGGTCGCTGCGAAAGCTATCGAGAGAAGACTAGATGCGCCAAATAAGCCTTGAAAAATGGGCGGGCCAAAAAAGCCGGCCGACGGGAAACTGGCCAGGTTTGCCTGGAGCGCCGCTTCTCCTAACGAGTGATGCAAAACCCGTGTGCTCACGAACACGACGAGAAGAAACAGCCCGACGATCGCGATGAGGAGCGCAATCGCGTAAGCACCTTCGCTTAGCAAGCGTTCTCGCGGAGTCTTAACCGTGGCCACAAACAGCATCGCCGGCAGGGCATAATCCAGGACCAATTCATTCAGGCCGGCGACCTGATCACTATCGAATTTCCTGGCGCGCCCAGCGAAATATCCCAGCGCGAGGACGAAGAACACGGGTAAGACAACCGTAATCGCGGTCAAAATCACTGCGCATGTTATCCCACGACCCTGCGAGAATATCGAGCTTCAAGGTGCTGCCAAGGTGACAGTGATGATGGTCGCGATCATGCCGCCAATTTTATTATGTCGACGCGTCATGTGGAGTAAGAAGCGGCAGAATCAGACTAGGTAAAATACCAGGAAATTATCGCTGACAACCTCAATGACGCCGATCAAAGCAATGAACAGCACGACGAATAATCTCGCGGGCATATCGGATCGAAAAGCGAGCGCGCATAGCAAAAGCAAGGGCATAAGGAAAAGAAAGCGCAGGAGCGCAACAGACGCGCCTAGAATCTTCAAAAGCATCCCTCCACCTGGCATAGTGATCCCACGCTCAAATCGACGCTACAGACGGCCACAGAAACGGGTCGGAACGAAATGAGCGTTAGACATCCTAAAAACGAGGGCGGTATGAAAATTCTCGCGACGCGAATCAGACGGGAGTCGAAGCACAAACACAGAGAGAGAGAGAGAGAGAGAATTGCGCCATTTACGAGGATGAATTGAAACGCATCTGGCCCTTAAACGAAAAAGATCGGGAAAGAAAAATCGCGCAATTTGCGACAGAGCACGGATTCCATTTGAGTTTTTATAAACAGGGATTATGCGCCATTTTCGTAAAAGAAGATGCGAGCACGAGCGGAAAGCGGTCTTGAATCGGTGTTAGCAGGTCGCTGGCCGACGCTTTTTGATTAGAAGCGACACAGGTTGCTGGATTGACAGCACCACTTATTCGGAGTCGTTCGATGCAATAAAGGGATTCTGAACGCGCCGAAAACCTATTACAAAGTGTAACTTGGTGCCGAAAAAACCGGAGAAGAAGTTAAGTTGTTCAAAAAAACCGGACCGCAATCGCATCGCGATTAATCTCACACATCTAACTCGAGGCGCGTTGGCGATAACGCTACGGGAATTCTCTTTTTCGAGATGAGACCAACTGGGCAATTCGAACTCGCGGCGCTCATCAGGCAGCACAGGGATGCTTTGCTAGTGACTTGGCGGCAACAAGTCAAGCAACTGGCTTCGGCACGGACTCTCGATACGCCCACGCTGAACGATGACATCCCGCAGTTGTTGGATGAATTAGCGGACGCACTGGAATCAAGGTCCAATCGGTCAATCCCCAAAGCACTGGCTCAAGGCAGCGCACCAGTTCATGGATTGCAACGTTTTCGCGAAGGCTACGACATCGAAGAGGTGGTAACGGAATATAACGTTCTGCGGGGCTGCATCCGCGATCTACCACAACACAATGGTTTGAGTCTGGAGGGCGAGTCGTTCCGTATCATGAACGGCGTGCTGGACCAAGCAATCGGATTGGCGGTGCAAACCTATGCCACCGAGCGAGCACTCGAGGTACAGAAACACCGGGAAGAATATCTCGCCTTCGTGGCGCACGATCTTCGCACGCCTTTAAATGCGGTTGCTCTAGCTACAAGCGTTGTCGAAGAAACATTCCGGGATGAAAACAGTCGAGGGGATACCGAATCGATGTTGAAGAGCTTGCGTCGGAACGTGCAACGACTCCAGCGTCTGGTTGAGAAAATTATTCAAGAAAACACCAATCTTAGCATGGAAAGCAGGATCAAACTGGAACGGCGGGAGTTCGACCTCTGGCCGCTGGTGCAGGCACTGATTTTTGATCTGCATTCGATAGCAAAAACCAGCGGTAGCGAACTTGTTAACGAAGTGCCGCACGATTTGGTGGTTTACGCAGACGCTAGCCTCCTGAAGCGCGTTTTTCAGAACCTGATCAGCAACGCGATTCGGCACACGGCACATGGCAGGGTTGTCGTTGGTGCTCGGGAATACAGCCCGGACGGGACCGTCGAGTGCTGCGTAATTGACAATGGCGCTGGCATTTTAAAAGAGAAACTGGAAAGGCTCTTCGACGAACTCGAAAGCGATTCTGCGGATGGGAGCGGATTGGGTCTTGGTCTGGCGATCATAAAGCGTTTCGTCGAAGCTCACGGTGGGCGCGTAAGCGTGGAAAGTACGGAGGGAATGGGATCAGAGTTTCGTTTCACGTTGCCCACGAAAGCCGCATGCGAGCGCGCGCCGCTTACTGAGATTGCCCGCGATTATTTCCCAGTACCTCATGCGGAGACATCGTAGGTGCTGGGAGCGGTGTGTCAGCCGTGGCCTACAAGCGAATGATCTGGATTGTTGACGCGCACCGCGATGATGGCAAGCCGTTCGTTGTACACGTTCATCCTCGCGTGCGCGTTACGCGTTGAAGTCTCTCGCGGTGTTATATCGAGGTTGAACGATCCTACCGGCAGGATCCATCTCGAACTGTTGACATTCAAGCAGTCGCTCTGTTAACATCACAGCTTTCTTCTTCGCGCTTCTATGAGAACACCTCCGATCAAATCCATTTTTCTTATCAAGCCATCGATTGTTCTGGCGGCTGCCGTTGTCACCGCCGCCTCCTTGCTCTCTCCCTCGACCGGGGCTGCGGCTGATCCCACCTACTTAATGCCGACAGGGCCCAGGGGGCGGGCAGCCGGACGATCGCATCCAGCCCTTTGATCCGAATCCCGCCGCCCCCGGTTCGAAAACAGTTAGTCGGCATAGTCATTTGGGATCAGGCCGATCACTCATCACCAAAAGAGTCATGCCCTCGGAGCCGGGAACAATCTTGCGTTTAGTGGCCGCACCCACACGAATCAAGACGCCGCGCTTCATCGGGTAGCTCTGTCCCTCTGCGTGAAGCGTTCCACTACCCTCAAGGGGAATATAAAGCTCCTCCTCAAGGTCTGCGGCGTGGTCATGCTCCGGGTAATGCTCCCAATGGGGTGGCATCCTAATGGCGTTCATGCCCAATGTGGTAAGGCCGAGACTCTTACCCGCAAAGAAAAACTGCTGCCCATGCTGAAATGAGCCGGTGTAGCGTTCCATCTCGTCGAGATGCTTAACTGTGATGTCTGGCATAATTTTGTTGGTGAGGGTTCGATTTTGCAGCGACGCGTGATGCCGCCTAACGATCAAGCTCAGCCACCGCTGGCGGGAGCGAGCTTCGCTGTGGAGTTTGGCATTGAAGTCATCTAAAAGCTAGTCATCAGAACGGCCGGCGGTGGGCTGCAGCGATTGGTTAGGTGCGCTACCATCACTCGAATTAAAGCCATCATCCATCGCGGTGTGGCAAGAAAGGCCGGTGAAGCACAATGACAACGGCGAGACGCCCGGCAATTATAATCAGCAGCGCCACCAGAAACTGCACGGCGCCGGAAATACGCACACCAAAGTATTGTCTCAGCAGCGGTGTGACGAGAGGGCAAGCTGCGATCCCCGAAAACATCGCAAACCAGCCGTTGGTGATCGGCAAGGGCCCTTCATGAATAAGCAGCATCAATCCACCAATTCCCGCGAGAAAAAACCAGCCCCATGCGACGAGCTTGACAGTCACTATCGCAACAATCCGCAAATGCACACCAGTAGCCGCCGACACGAGGCCTGCTACGGCAGCGATAAGGAGGAGCGCCATCAATAACCGCATAGGCCTAACGAGAAGGAGATAAGCCACGGCGAAGTGTCGTGGCAAACAGATTGGACTTGGATCGGAATCGGGCCGTTGGCTTCATCGATTGGTTAGATGGTTCGCGTAATCATCACGCTCGCCTTCTTCGCACGATCATCTGCTTGCAGACACGCATTTGAACCGAATCTCCGCAGATGCATACTGTCCGGGTTTCGAGTCCTGTGCTGTGCTGTTCAAGGGAATCATCTCGCCACCTTTGCTCCGACAGAACTCCGCAGCTTGCTGGTAGAGCCGCGCTTTGACCGCATTGCCGGAAAAATCAGTAGACTTGCCAAGACCGCCCATCTTGTAAGTGTTCGGTCCGATTTGAACCACGCGGTCCGCCCCCGAAGTGGCGCATCCGCAAATACATACCACGATGCCGACAATGGAAGTGAAAGATCGAAAAGCTTTCATTAGAGTGGGCATCAGTCTTGCCCAAGAACAGCATTGCAACAGCGAGCCAAGCGGAAGGCGAGCAAAAAAAGCTAAGGCACCACGGCGAAAAGGGCCGTTGCCTTCATCGGCTGGTTAGGTCGCTGTCTGATATGCGCGGCGGATTACCGTGGCTGCGCCCGACTCTATTTTTAAGATTGGCCAGACCACAAAACAAGCATCCAAACAGGGCGAGATATATTGCGACGACGACCAGCTGTGGACGCCGCGTGACAAATGATGCGATGAATGCGAGAAGCGCAAACGAGAAGAGCGCGGTCTGTAGCGCACTACTGGGATGCGGAAAAGGCGTTGTCGACGATGGCGGCTGGCGCTGGAGCGCCGCCATTCTGTGGAACGCAATCCCGAACAGCAGAATGCATACTCCTATCAACCCGATGTCCCAATACCCAAAAACCAAAGTGAAGAGGCCCAATAGACCCGCAAACGTATAGGTAATGATTGCAATCACTCTCACGGTGGTGCAGACCTAACGAGAAAGAGATAAGCTACGGCAGGGTGTCGTGGCAAACACGCTGAACGTGCATCGAACTCGGGCCGTTGGCTTCATCGACTGGTTAGACGGGGCGGGTGTAGGAAGGCAAATGTAAGATATGAAGAGCCTCCAGCAGCTTATCCAAGCCAGCGAGGTAATTGGCAGCATACACCAGCCTGAAAAACGCAGTGAGCAAACGAAAGCGCTTGGTTCACCGGTGCAAG
>JBEDUS010000362.1:0-12877 GCA_040414975.1 Candidatus Udaeobacter sp. | reverse complement strand
CGATGGAGAAAGAAAGAGGCACCGCATTTTCTGTTGGGCGTGTTGCCGCGTCGATTGAGAGATTGGCGCTGAATCGGATTGGTGATTTGCGCGTTATTCGAGAGCCACAATCGATTAACGTTTAGCAAATGGAATTATAACAGCGAAACATGATCCCTCTCGAAGACAACGTGGGTGACATTATTGGAAAAGCGCAACGCGGCTTGGGCATTTCCGATTCCGAACTGGCAAAAAAAGCGGGCGTCAGCCTGGAAACAACCCGCAAATTGCGCGAAGGGGATTTTGATCAGCAGGCGCTGCTAAGTGTGGCGCCGGTCCTGGGCCTTGCCGGAGAGCAGCTTTGCGAGTTGGCGAAGGGCGAATGGCGTCCAGAAAGGATCAATGAGCGAGAGGGTTTCGCGCAGTTCAATACGCACTATCACGATATGACGGTGAACGCCTATCTCGTTTGGGATCCGACAAACCATGTCGCAGCGGTCTTTGATACAGGAGGGGATTGCACCGACGTTGTGCGATTCGCTAATCGCCACAAATTGAACGTGGAACTGATTCTTCTTACCCATGCACATCCGGATCATGTCGCAGATCTGCCCCGCCTGCGCGAGGAAACCGGAGCAGACGTTTTTGTCCCCGCCCGCGAACCCGTCGCCGGCGCGGAACCCATCGACGAAGGAAAACACTTTCACCTCGGAAATCTGGAAGTTGATACCCGGCTAACCTGGGGTCATTCTCAGGGTGGAGTGACCTATGTGGTGACGGGTCTGGCGCGACCGATCGCGATCGTGGGCGATTCGCTTTTCGCCGGCTCGATGGGTGGCGGGAATGTCTCCTATCAGGACGCGTTACGAAACAATTTGGAGAAAATCCTGACGTTGCCTGACGACACGATCATTTGCCCGGGCCACGGCCCGATGACGACGGTGGGCGAAGAAAAAGCCCACAATCCATTCTTTGCCGGAAAAGTCTGAGTTCGAGGCTTCAGTGTCCAATGAGTCGGTAAACAGAACAACTCGTTATGAATATTGGTTTCGTTGGCGTAGGCCGCATGGGCGCGAACATGGCGCGCAGGTTGAAAGACCGACAATTTCATATCACGGCTGTTTATGACACGAACCGCGCGGTCGCCACGTCACTAGCCGCCGAACTCGGGTGCGCAGCCGCTCAGGATATCTCGGAAGTAACGGCAGAATCTGATGTGATCTTCACAGTGGTCACAGATGACAAGGCGATGCGAAAAATCTTCGCCGGGAGCGGCGACAACCTTCTGGTTAATGCGCGCGGCAAACTTTTCATTAATTGCGCAACAATCTCACCGCACGTGCATATCGAAGTTGAAAAGCTGGCGCAACAAGCTGGTGCCCAAACGCTCGAGGCATGCATGGCATCGAGTATCCCGCAGGCGCGTGAGGGCAGGCTTTATTTGATGTGTGGCGGTACAGACGATGCATTCAGAAAGGCTGAACCGATTTTGAAGGAGCTTGGTTCAGAAGTGCGCTTTATCGGCAAGGCCGGCGAAGCCGCGAAGGTGAAGGCGCTCGTCAACATGGTAATGAACATTAACACCGCGGGGCTGGCGGAGGGACTCGCTTTGGGTGCGGCGCTCGGCCTTGATCTGGAAATGTTAAGGAACGTATTTTCCCAGACCGGCGCGGCCTCTCGCGTTCTGGAAACCGACGGTGAGGATATGCAAAATCGGGAGCATAGCTGCTTTTTCTCTGCTGCGCATGCGGCCAAAGACAGCGGAATCGCTCTCGAGCTCGGGCGCAGCCTTGGCCTCGATCTACCACTCGCGCGTGCGACCAAGGAACAATACGACCGCATGGTCGCGAAAGGCTTGGGCGAGCTCGATAAATCAGGCATCGCCGAGCTCACGTTCAAAGATCGACATAAGCATTCCGGCGATCGTGTCTGATTCGGCCGTCTGGAATCTGTAGTCCGTAAGCGACCTGTAGGCGCTTTCTTTCCATGGGCGCAAAGAGAAAGTAAAAGTTCTCAGGAACTTTACGCCGCGCTTTCCGGATAAAGACCTAAGACGTGATACAGTTTTGAGAGCGGATACGCAACTCCGCGCGCTGGGACCAAGCCCGGAAGCTATTTAACTCATCGGTGTATCCCGTGTGCCATCGAGTCCATATAGAACGGCTCTGTCTTAGCCCAAGTTAAGCACACGCGGATGGCAAGCGACTGCCTAGAAATAGGAGTTGTAATTGTTATTTAGGAGGTTCGTATCCTCGATCTCTGTAACACGGCTAATGTTACATAACATGCTCGACTAACGCTGGATCTTTTTCGGAAACCTGGTGCAGCCATTTCCGGATAAAGACCTAAGCAATAAAACTCAGCGCCTCCCCTGTTTAGCCAGCCAGCCCGCCTAGCGAGAAAATGAAGAATAGATTTCCATGACAGATAGCAGCAGTGTTGGCTGTTGTAGTGACCTTAGGGCCAGTCGCGCCGCTATGCGGCATTGCGACGGGTAACACCAATCCCCAACCAGCATCGACACAAGCTGCTCAGGAATTGCAGGCAGTATGGTTTGATGATGGAACTAACGTAGCCGAAGGCGTTGCGTATGACGTAGCGACTTTAAGGCAGAAGATTACCAATTCGAATTGGCCAAGCGCCGCGAAAGCCGCCGCTAATCCAACTCTATCTAATGGCATTGGTGATCTCCCAACTGTGAACAGTGGCTTTACGGTCGCTTACTTCTGGCACGCATGGCCGGACGCACATTGGGAAGCAACATATACGCACAACGGATTCACCTTTTGCTGGAGTAGAATTCAGCAGGTGTTCAGCGACCCGTATGTATTGGTGACGTTTACAGCTTCGGTATGCGGCGACCCTACGCCGACCCCCACGCCGCACCCAAGTGCGACGCCAACCCCAATGCCGCATCCAAGTGCGACGCCAACTCCTACGCCGCACCATAGTGCGACGCCACCCCCCACGGCGACTGCAACTATACCGCCGCCCACGCCCACAGCGACGGCAACAGCAACCGTACGCCCGCCCACTCCGACTCCACAGCCGGCGCCAAGTTCAAGGCCCAAGCCAAGTGTGTCACCTCCGCCTACCCCGCCACCAAGACCAAGTGCAACGCCTACCCCTGACCCAACTCCTCCAACGCCGACGCCCACACTGACTCCCGATCCCACGTCGACACCAACACCTACGGCGACAGCTACAGCTACTCCTACAGCTACCGCAACCCCCACTGCAACACCGACGTCGACACCCGATCCGACTCCGACCGCGACCCCGACAGCTACACCGACGGCAACTGCTACGACAACGGCGACAACGACTCCGACAGTTATGCCTACTCCTAGTCCGACTGCGACACCTACACCTACAACTACACCGCGACCGACCCCTACCCCTACGCCAACTCCTAGTCTGACTCCTACGCCGACACCTCGGCCTACCCCAACACCTACAGCAACACCAACGCCGACTCGGTGTCAGTTAGATGAGCCGGTGCTCGCGTGTGGTACGTCTGCGTCTTCAAACATAGCCATCGATGTCACTGCCGGAGGGTCCGGCGCTCCCAATGGATTTACCATTGAATGGATGACCATGGCGGACTTTATCGCTAACGGAAATCAATGGCCTGATGATCCGGCCGAGGTTTGCCAGGCCAGCTTTTCCAACGCTCTGGCGCCAAATCAGACTGTCGAAGTGGTCATCGGCGACGATCGATTGTTCGACTCCTCCGGTGTGCGAAGCGATTGCTCGGGTGACCCGCTTTTGTGCGACACTGCTTATGTGTTCCGTTGCCGCGCGAACGAGACACAGTCTTGTGATGCAAGCCAGTGGAGTAACACCACGAATTGCGCGACGCTGCCGTGCAACCCGGGGCAAAAAGGCACGTATCCGCAAGGCTACTGGAAGAATCATCCCGACGTTTGGCCGTTGCAAAGTCTGACGCTTGGCGCGGTCAGCTACAATGCGTCGCAGTTACTTCAAATTCTGAACCGCCCCGCGCAGGGCAACGGGCTTGTGACACTGGCGCATCAGCTCATTGCCGCAAAATTAAACATTGCCAACGGGGCGGATCCGACAGCGGTTCAGCAAACGGTAATCGACGCGGACAGCATGATCGGAGGGTTGATCGTACCGCCGATAGGCAGTGGTTATTTGCCACCCGGCCAGACGAGCAACCTGACCGATACCCTCACAGAATACAATGAAGGAACGATTGGCCCTGGACACTGCGCAGACTGACGAGCGACCGCGGGGACATTAGCGTAAACGGAGCGAATAGTCGCTAGAGCCGTGCGGGAAACTCAAAGCTTCCTCTGCGGTGCCAGCAACCTGATACCGCAGGGTAATTCCCGCCTTGGATTGCCTGGGCCAACTTTTATCGACGCATTTTTATCTATGACACTGGCAGGGGTGAGAGCCGGGCGGTGGCGGTGTGCTCGGTGGCACCCGCAGGATGGTCGATTCCCTCGTCAATACGCAGTATTCCAGCAGTGGGCGGAAAAAATTCAGGGCTTGCCTAAGAATCGTACAAATGAGATGATCCGCGGCTGTGAAATCCGAAGCGTCCCAGACAAGCGTCCGCCGGCCGGACCGCTTCATGACAACCAGGTGGAGTGTCGTCTTATCGTGCACGGATTCTGATGGTGACGAAGAAAAGGCCCATGCCGCCCTTGCCGAGCTCTGCAAGATTTATTGGCGGCCAGTCTTTGCGTTTATTTGCCGCCAGGGCCACTCCGTCCCGGATGCGCAGGATCTGACACAAGACTTTTTCGCCATGGTATTGAAAGGTCGGCTCCTGCAGCGGGCCGACCGGAGCCGGGGCCGATTCCGTTCGCTGGTGCTTAAGGCGCTGCAGAATTTCTTGCACGACGCCGTGGACAAACGCCACGCCAGGAAACGTGGTGGCGATGTGCAATTCGTTTCGTGGGACGACTGGATGGCTGAGGCGCCATCCCACTTGTCGATTCCAGAGCAGGAATCGGAGAATTGGTCCCCGGAGAGAATCTTTGATGTCCGCTGGGCGGCGACCGTGGTGGAGCGTGCGTTGCGGCGATTGGGCGATGAATGCGAAAAGCGTGGTCGTCGACGTGTTTTCGATGTGTTGAACAGCTGCCTTGCAGCAGAGCGAGAAGATGTTTCCTACGCCAAATTCGCCAAAACGCTCGGCCTGCAGGAAGCAGCGGTGAAACGACTCGTGCACCGGTTACGGGAACGCTATCGCGCGCTGCTCCGCGAAGAAGTTGCCCAAACTGTCGAAGGACCCAACGAGATCGACGACGAACTCCGTTATCTCTGTGCGGTGTTAAGCGCAGCAGCCTAGACCAGACGGAGCCCCCTCGGCGCTGTCACCCGACAATCGGTTAACTGCCTTGGCGGGCTGGATCTGGAAAACGAATCCGCATCCGCTGCGGGAAATGGCGAAGCACCAATTCGAACAACGAAAAATGCAATGAAGTTCGAATGACAACGACGCGGTCTCGCGATGGTTCTCGTTTGATTATTCATCATTCCTGCGAGGTTCATCATTTGGATTTGGTCATTTCCCCAGGTTTCGCGCTTCGCCGCGGCGCCGTCATCTTGCGCGTTAATGATGGGATTTTTGAGAACTCGGCTCTGCCATTTCCGGAGAAAGCATAGGGGAGGTGCCGGAGCCGACAGGTCGGTACTCGACTCCTGCCATCCCGCTCCCTCGCATTTGCAGGCTTTTTAATTTTCCAGAATCCGATGAGCGGCGTTCCTGTTTCAATTCGTCTGCAGAAGGAACCGCTGGCATGTCCTCAGTGTGGATCGGCATCGCGTATTGGCCGCAGTCTCTGTCTGAGCTGCCTGCTTGCCCAGGGTCTGCGCGCCCGAGTCCCCGCGCCTCAATCGGAAGAGACGCTTGAGGAAGTTCTCGGCGAACTCGATGTGCAGGACGCCGAATGGCGAATTGGCGATTTTCAAATTCTGGAAGAAATCGGGCGCGGCGGCATAGGCATTGTTTATCGGGCGCGACATAGACGCCGCATCGTGGCGCTGAAACGAATTCTACCTTTTCACGTCGATTCACGGGAGACGGTGGTCCGTTTCCGGCGCGCGGCGGAGGCTGCAGCGAGCCTCGTTCATCCGAACATTCTGCCTATTTATGAAGTAAACGAATGCGACGATGGGCTACCGTTTTTCAGCATGAAATTTGCTGGCGGGGGGAGTTTACAGGATGCGGGTCCAGCCTTGCGCGGTGAACCGCGGCGGTCGGTGGCGTTGATGGCGAAGGTGGCGCGTGCGGTGCAATATGCGCATGGGCAGGGGATCCTGCATCGGGACTTGAAACCCGGGAACGTTTTACTGGATGGGCGGGGCGAACCGCTGGTGAGCGATTTCGGTCTCGCCAAGTGCCTGGAACCCACGAGCAACCTTACGCGCACACTCACTTCTTTTGGCGTACCTCATTACTTGGCACCAGAGCAAATAAATCCAGCGGGCAGTGCGGCAGGTAAACTCACTTCGGCGGCTGATGTTTACAGTTTGGGTGCGATTTTGTTCGATTTGCTCGCGGGTCGTCCGCCATTTTTGGGTGAGCACGCGCTTAAGGTGATCCAGCAAGCAAGCGAGAAGCCGGCGCCGAAGGCGCGCACATTGTTGCCATCGTTAGATCGGGATCTGGAGACGATCTGCGCGAAATGTTTGGAACGGGACCCAGTTAAGCGGTATCGCTCAGCAGGCGCGCTTGCCGAAGACCTGGAACGCTGGCTGGAAGGTCAGCTTATCGCAGCGCGACCCCTTTCGTCGTCTGCGCGCGCGCGGCGTTGGACGCAGCGGAATCCAGCTGTCGTGGGAATGGCAGCTCTCCTACTGGCCTTAGGATTGGCTTTGGGAGCGATGATATGGAGGGGCGGCGCACCAACATCTCCAGTAACAACCGGCATTGCTATTTTGCCCTTCGATACTTTGAGTGACGACAAAGAGGACGCAATTTTTGCCGATGGTGTTCAGGATGACATTCTGACCAAACTCGCCAGTATTCGCGATCTAAGAGTGATCAGCCACACCAGTGTAATGAAGTATCGCGGAAAGCGGAATATTCGTGAAATTGGTAAGGCGCTTGGGGTTTCTCACGTTCTGGAAGGTAGTATTTCACGCAGTCCAGGGAACGCGCGTTTTCACCTCAAGGCTCGATTGATAGACGCTCGCACGGGTACGCCGGTCTGGGCGGAGGAATACGATCGCGATTTGAACGACCTGTTTGCGGTACAAAGTGAACTTGCGCAAACGGTCGCTGAGCGCCTTCGTGCGAAAATTTCGCGTGCGGAAAAATTGGCCGTTGAACAACCGCCAACAACTGACCTCATTGCTTTCGATCTATACAATCGCGCCAAGAATCTTCTCGCGCTGCGTCTAAGCGGCGGCCTGAAGGCAAATTTGCTGCAAGCGGTCGACTTGTTGAACCAAGCCGTTGCGCGTGATCCTTCATTTCTCCAGGCGTACTGCCAACTCGCATACGCTCACGAGCAACTCTATTTTCTCGGCTTTGATCACACACCGACGCGACTCGCGTTGGCTGAAGCGGCCATCGAGCAGGCGTTCCGCCTTCGTCCTGAATCAGGTGAAACGCATCTGGCACATGCGCGAAACCTGTATCATGGGCACCTAGATTATGGTCGCGCTCTGGCTGAACTGGAAGTTGCTCACCAGACCTTGCCCAACGATGCGCGGATATTCCGGATGATAGGATACATCCAGAGGCGGCAGGGACACTGGCAGGAGTCCACCGAAAGCTTGGAGCGCGCAGGCGAACTCGACCCGCGCAACACTGAAACGCTTCAGCAAATCGCGCTTAGTTACGGAGTTCTCCGGCGATATGCCGATGAAAAATCCGTACTGGAGCGCGCACTGGCGATCGAGCCCAACGATGTTAGTACGAAAGTCGCGCTCGCGGCCGTGCAATTTCATTGGAAAGGGGATACCCGCTTAATGCATCAGATAATCGACTCCATTGGAGCGACAAATGCCGGTGCCTTGTTAAGTGCGGGTGATGAGGAGTTGAGCTGTGCCCTCGCAGAGCGCGATGTCGGTGCGGCAAAGAATGTGCTGAATGCAATCGGCGACACGCCGCTAACGGATTATTCGGTTCATTTGAATCGTCTGACAATCGAAGGTGTCATTGCCCGCATGACAAAGAATGATGGCGACGCCCGTGCTTCGTTCGCAGCAGCCCGTGCTGAACAACAGAAAACGGTTCAAGCGGAACCAAACTACGGGCCGACGTTGTGCGTACTTGGTCTAATCGACGCAGGTCTAGGGCGGAAGGACGAAGCGCTGCGTGAAGGCCGGCGTGCGGCCGAGCTCGTTCCAGCGGAAAAGGATGCACTTGTTGGTCCCACCATGATCAAGTATCTGGCCATGATTGCCGCATGGGTTGGAGATAAAGATCTTGCCTGTGAAAAACTTGCCGTCGCCATTCGTCCACCAAGCACAATCAGTTATGGGCAATTGAAACTCTTGCCATTTTGGGACCCACTCCGGGGAGATCCGCGCTTTGAAAAAATTGTCGCCTCACTCGCGCCCAGAGAGGAAGCAAATAAATGACAAAAAAATTCACGCCTTCACATGCGTAAAAAGCGCGAATCGTGTGAATAACTTTAACAAAAAATTTCCACTTTTTAGTTTGCAACCCAGTGAAGTTCGTCTAGCCTCCTGATCTTTCATGCGCGAACCCTCCACGTCTGTGCCGGTGGACCCCAAAAAGGAGCCAGGTACCTGCCCCGAATGCGGATCGGCATCGCGCGTCGGGCGCAGTCTTTGTCTAAGCTGCCTTCTCTCCGCAGGGGTCAACGCAAACGGGCACAACAATGATCCATCCACTGTAGCTGTAGCCAAGGAAGAAACGCTTGATGACCTGCTGGGCGAGCTGGATGTATGTGACGCCGATTGGCGCATAGGCAACTACCAGATTCTCGAAGAAATCGGTCGCGGCGGGATGGGCGTTATTTATCGCGCGCGGCAGCGGCATTCGCGCCGGATTGTCGCGCTGAAACGAATCTTGTCTTATCACGCAGATTCTCAGGAGACGCTGGCGCGTTTCCGGCGAGAAGCGCAGGCTGCAGCGAGCCTCGATCATCCGAACATTCTGCCTATTTATGAAGTGAGCGAGTGCGACGATGGGCTGCCGTTTTTCAGCATGAAGTTTGCTGGCGGGGGCAGTTTGCTGGATGCGGCTCCAGCGTTGCGCGGTGAACCGCGGCGGTCGGTGGCGTTGATGGCGAAGGTGGCGCGAGCGGTGCAATATGCGCATGGGCAGGGGATCCTGCATCGGGACTTGAAACCGGGTAACATTTTACTGGATGGGCGCGGCGAACCGCTGGTGAGCGATTTCGGTCTCGCCAAATGGCTGGACACGAGCAGTCATCTGACGCGCACACTCACTATTTTTGGCACGCCCGGTTACATTGCTCCCGAGCAGGTAAACGGATCAGCGGGCAAACTTGGTCCGGCGTCGGACGTTTATAGTTTGGGTGCGATTTTGTTCGATTTGCTCGCGGGTCGTCCGCCAATTTTGGGTGAGCACGCGCTTAAGGTGATCCAGCAAGCGAGCGAGAAGCCGGCACCGAAGCTTCGCACTTTGATGCCTGGGCTGGATCGGGATCTGGAAACGATTTGCGCGAAATGTTTAGACCGGGAACCGAGTGCACGGTATCGCTGTGCGGGCGCTCTTGCCGAAGATCTGGAACGCTGGCTGGAAGGCCGCCACATTATCGCGCGTCCTGTTTCGCCGCCTGCGCGCGCATGGCGTTGGATGCGGCGGAATCCAGTTATTGCGGGAATGGCTGCTCTCCTGATGGTTTTAGGATCGGCGGTTGGCGTCATGATTTGGAACGGCGAGATGGCGGGTCCGCCTCAGGCGAGTGGCATTGCGGTACTGCCTTTCGAAAGTCTAAGTCCAGATAAAGAGAACGCGTTTTTCGCTGACGGCGTTTACGACGGTGTTTCGACGAAGCTGGCGAAGGTGGCCAATTTAAAGGTGATCAGCCATAACAGCGTGGCAAAATATCGCGGCGCGCGCAACACACAGGAAATTGGTCGTGCGTTGAATGTCGCGTACGTGCTTGAAGGGAGCGTGCGCAGAGAAGCAGGCAGAATCCATTTGAATGCTCAACTCATTGATACGCGCACGGACGCGCACGTGTGGGCGCAAGAATACGATCGGGATTTGAATGATGTCTTCGCGCTCCAAAGCGAAATCGCCCAAAAAATTGCAGACCGGCTCGGGGCGGAAGTGTCATCTGCGGCAAAAGAGGCAATCGCAGAGCCGCCAACCACCGACCTTGTCGCCTATGACGCCTACTTGCGGGCCAAAGACCTGATTAACGGCATTGCGTTCAGCCCCCGAGCAAAAGAAGATTTGGTCCAGGGTTTGCAGTTGCTTGACCAGGCTGTGGCGCGCGACCCTTTGTTCTTTGATGCGTATTGTGAGCTGGCCGGAGCGCATGATCGAATTTATTTCCTCGGTTTTGATCATACTGATGCGCGGCTCAAATTATCCGAAACGGCCATTCAATCGAGTCGCCGGCTCCGACCGGAATCTGGAGAGACCCATTTGGCCTTGGCTCAGCATTTTTACTGGGCCTACGCGGATTACGATCGGGCACAGAGTGAGCTGGTTATCGCCCGGCGATCCTTGCCTAACGAATCCCGAATTCCTCTTCTGTCTGGCTACATCGACCGGCGGCAGGGTCATTGGGAAAAATCGCTTGAGGAAATGAAACAGGCGTTGGAATTGGATCCGCGGAATTTCTCTATACTTCAGCAAATCTCATCCACTTACGAAGCGCTGCGGCGTTATAAGGAGATGGCCGCGACCCTTGATAACGTACTGACGATCGCTCCGAAAGATATTCCCAGCCGTGTCCGACGCGCGACGGTTGACCTCGAAGGGCACGCGGACTCAAGACCGTTGCACGCGACAATTGACACGATCCTGGCGGAGGATCCGAACGCGGCGCCCTTTCTTGTTAACCAATGGCTCTTCCTTGCCTTGCGCGAACGCGATCCTGCCGCAGCCCGGCACGCGCTTTCTGCTATGCCGGCGGACGGCGGTGGTTGCTACGACGAAAATATTCCATTCCCTAACGGCTGGTGCGAGGGACTTGCCGCCTGGTTTCGAGGTGATCAGTCGGCAGCTCGCGTTGCCTTTCTCGCGGCGCGAAATGAACTTGAAAAAATTGTGCGTAATCAGCCTGACTACGCAGCTGCGCTCTGCGCGCTCGGTGTGATTGACGCCGTGTTGGGAAATAAGGAACAGGCTATCAAGGAAGGCGAGCACGCTACGCAACTAATACCCGCGGACAAAAATGCCATTGAAGGTGCAATGCTGATTCAATACATGGCTGTGACCTACGCGTGGGCGGGTGAGAAAGATCGCGCAATCGAACGACTCGCTTCTGCAGCGAAATTGCCCGGAAGCCACGTCAGCTACGGCAATTTGCGTCTCAATCCTCTTTGGGATCCGTTGCGAGGCGATCCGCGCTTCGAAGCAATCATCACGTCTTTGGCACCGAAGTAAGAATTTCGCCCGACGTACCTGCGAATATGGCGGCTTACCGCCGCCTTTCGCGCTCCTGAAACGCTTGGTACTTGGCGGTTGTTTTTTGCACGAAAGAAAAATTTAGGGAAACGAAGAAGGGCGGAGGAATCTGAATCAGCCCTCTGCGCTTCCTTTGTTTCTTCTGTAAGAGGTTTTCTCCAATCCCGCGTATGAACCCGAAAGCCTTGTACGACATGACCAGTTTTATCAACGCGCACGCGCGCTTTGAGACATCGAGATGTGATCAGTCTCGGGGCCGTGGTTCTGTGTGCTTCGCACCTGGCTTTGTGGGACAATGCTTCCCCGTTATAAGTACGTCTTCGCCACCTAAAGTTTAGGGGAAAATCCTACAATTCTTTGAGGTTTTTCGTCGCCTTGACCGGTGCTGCCTCCAATGCCACTATAAAACTTTTTTAAATTTTTCTGTTGACACTTATTTATATCACCTGTAACCGTCGCAACTTATGAAAGAGCTCCAAGCCAAAATAACTAGACGTTTGGTCGCGGCACTGCTGGTCGCTTTGGCTGTTACCGGTCTTAGCACCGTTGCAATGCACGCGCCCACTCAGAACCGCAACTCGCTCACGCGTTCCCTGAGAAGCATTCACACCGATAAGGCGACATTGTTCTACTCCGACAACCAAGTGAATCGGTGTTACTTTGTGGAAATGGTGGCTGGAACGGGCGAGAGTAAGGCCGCGACTGCGAACCTGAAATTGGTAGCGGCGACACTTTAGTCGCTCGCTTATTAGATTAACGAACCAATGGCCAGTCCCGAGGCGCGGGGCTGGCAGTGCTGTGTACCTCTCGGAGTGGCAAATGAGTTTCCAAATTTGCCTCGAGGGTGCTCGCTTACATTTGGGATCATTGGAACTCTGCGGCTTTTGTCTTCGTTAATTCGCGGCTTGGAAATCAATCGCCGAGGCTGCCAGATGCCCTTAAGATTGGGGCAATGCTTTCGAGGCGCATTTACGCTGTCTGGTTCGTAGCACATTTCGTTCTCATCATGGCAGTTTGCGCTGCCGGGATTTTCTCGCTTGTTGCGCAAGGGTCCACCATCTTGCCATCAGCACTCGACACTTTCGCGCGCAGGGCCGAACTGCTTGCGGCGTTTGTCTTAGGGAAAGAAGGGGCCGCGTCCAGTCCGGTGCGGCAAGGGATAGCAACTTATCTGCATGCTGCTGGCATCCAGGCTGGATACAGTTTTTTTGCCCCGAATATTCCAGGATACCACAAGTTGACGCTGGAACTATATTACCCGGACGGGCGAGTAGAACATGAATCGCCGCACGTGAGCGGACGAGCGGCTGCGTTGCGCCTGGATAGCTTATT
>JBEDUS010000361.1:0-17754 GCA_040414975.1 Candidatus Udaeobacter sp. | reverse complement strand
GGCGATCATTTCGCATTCTGGCGCGATCCTGAGCGGGCCGAGGCGTAATTAGAATTTGACAAGAACGGTGCGGCCTGACTAGGATGCTTATCCGCTCTAACGCGGGCGGTATGAAAACTCTCGCTGCACAAATCAAACGCGAGTTGGAAACGGAAATCGCAGGCAAGGCGCATTGCGCCATTTACGAGGATGGATTGCAACGCATCTGGCCGCTAAACGAAAAAGATAGGGAAAGAAAAATCGCGCAGTTTGCGAGAGAACACGGATTCCATTTGAGTTTTTACAAAGAGGGACTGTGCGCCATTTTCGTTAAGGAATCAGCATTCTAACGCGCCTAGATTCATCGCAAGCAGCGACGCGAAATTGTCCGGCTGATACGCTGAACCACAGGGTTCGTCACGAATCAAAGAGTGATGGACGTTGAGCCAATAGAAACGTTGATTGAGAGAACGAGGGAATTAGTTAGGGAAAGTGAAGAACTGGTTCGGCAATCGCGAACCAAAAGGAGCGACTTGAATCTCTTATTGCAGGAATACAGAAGGTCAGTTCAGAGATTCAAGAGAATGCTGCGCGAAACGGACATAAGAGAACCTGCGTAATCAGCAACGCCGTAGACGCGCCTAGATTCATCGCAGGCGCATCGGCTGTCTTGATACAGTCGGCGCTCAATTCAACGGCGAAGCCACTAAAAAAGGCGGCCCCGCGCCAAGATGAAAAAAGCGCAGGGCCGCCAACCATATGAAAACCGACGCCCCTTCGAGGTGAACCTTTAGAGAAAACCGCAAAGCATTGGCATCGACTTCAATCAACATGTTGCGTCCGTCCGAGGGCAAGAGTCAATGCCAAAACGCGCCTAGAATCAGCGATCCCGCGTCTTTAGATAGGCAAGCACAATCACAAAGATGCAAACCGTCAGCGGAAAAAGAGCGAGTATGGCGCGCAGGATCATGGCAGGTGCGCCCATGCAGAGATTGCGTGCAGAGGTTGACGGGCATCGACTATAATTAGATTCGGAAATCAGATCGACAGCGCGCGCGTATGCCGCACCACTGCTGCGGGTTGTAAAGAATTCCGACGATTTTTAATGCGGCTAAAAGATGAGCAACTAATTGAGGCATCTAGGCAACTCTGCTGGCGCGAAAGATTGCGTGTGGCACAGAGTAAGGCCCGGCAGCACGATAACACTCCGCTAGATTCACTGCGAGCGTATCGACGGCTACTACAGCTTGCGATCCAAAAGACTGAGACCGTCAACGTTGATAAGCAAAATGACCATGCATCGATGGCGAATAAAATTCCGAAAACGGAATTTAAGAGTGAAATCGTATCCTACATGGACGACATTAAATATCCCGAACGCATCGAGCGGATGCTTGACGTTATGGTGTGTTTACCAAACAACTCATGGGGGTTCGTTCTTCTGGAACGTCGAAAAAAGATCGGAACGGGAGCACTCCAACGAATAATCTCGCGGGCATATCAGATCGAAAAGGCGAGCGCACGGCCATCAAAAACGATTCTAGCGCGATCCTGAGCGTGGGCCGGGGCATCCTTGGCCCGTGTCATGAATCCGTCATGAAATCGGCCGAAACCGCCGTTTTACTTTGGTGCTCGGGGCGGGACTTGAACCCGCATGCCTTTCGGCATACGCCCCTCAAACGTACGTGTCTGCCATTCCACCACCCGAGCTTTTGCCCGTGCGAGCGCCAAAACTTTCCGCAGCCCGAACCGGCTGGCAAGTATCCTTTCTCGCAGAAGACACGGCCGCCACCGCAGGAAAGGCCGATGCACTGTGGAGGCAGGCGTGTCGCCTGCGGGCGCGTGTGTGAAATCTTCGTGATCTCCGACTAAGTTCCGAAGTTCGGACATGAGCGCGACTAAGAACACGGAATGGATCAAAATCGATCTGCACATTCACACGCTTGATGATCCCAAGGATGCCGTCGATTACTCCGCGCATCAATTACTGGAACGCGCTCGTGCACTTAGTTTTCGCGTTCTTGCGATCACCCTGCACGATGCAGTCTTTGATCGACAGGAAGTATTCGCTGATGCGGCGACCATGGGGATTTTGCTCATCCCGGCCGCCGAGATGCGCCTGCACGGCGCGGACGTCATCGTGCTAAATGTGAGTGCTGAAGAAATGGCGCAGCTGAAAAGTTTTGACGACTTGCGGCAACTGCGTGCGCGTCGCGGCAGCTCCATTTTTACAATTGCGCCGCATCCCTTTTACATGTTCGGCGGCTCGATTGGGTCACGATTACTTCAAGAAATAGATTGCTTCGACGCCGTCGAGTTTTGCCATTTTCATGTAGGCCTCTTTAACCCGAACCGCCGCGCGAAAAGAGTGGCGTCGCGCTTTGGCAAACCGTTAGTCGCAACTTCCGACGCGCATCGCCTCCATGCTTTCGGATGCCATTATACCAGCATCCCTCTGCCCTCCGCGCTGACTGCCGAAAATGTTTTCGCAGCCTTGCGTCATGGTCCCCTGAACCTGACGAGCCCGGCGTGCGGTTTTCGCGATCTTGTGAGCGCGATCTATTTTGTTTTCCTGGCGCATCCGCTCCGAGTCCGCAGGAAAGTCGCCTCCAAGAGACGATCTTCGAGGAGCGAGACCACGGTCGCGCCTTAGCGAGAAGGCGATTCGGGCGCCAGATCGTAAATTGCGCCCCAATCGCCCGATGCCACCCGGCGCGTCGTCGTTTCCCATGGGTGACTACTCCCCTGGTAATTGGACGTCTCGTCTCGGCCCCAGAAAATGTACCGGACGCCTAACGACTGCGCGATCTCGCGCCAGTTCGGCGCTCCACGCATTAAGGCCGTCAACTTACTATTGACATCGTTGTAATCATCGAATCCTTGCGTCCAGAGATGGCCCGGATATCCCAAAACAACTTTGCGACCCTGGAGGAGGAGGGGATGATTATAGGTCGGGTAAGCGGCGAAGCGAGCCTCCACTGGCAAAGGCCGGACCGCGTTGCCGATCGCATCGAGTCTGGCGCGCTCAATCAGTCCATAGCCCGGGTGCCCTGCGGTCAAACCACCCAGCAACGTGACAAAACCAGAAGCGAACAGCGCAACGCAGGTGACTGCTCGTTCCGGAAACGCCCACCGCGCGAGCAGATCGCTCCACAAAAACGGGAGAATAAGAAAGTAACCCCAAACCATGAGTTTGAGATTGTCCCAATCCCACGGGGCGGTTTGAACAAAGTACCCAATGCCGAAGATCACAACGGCAGGCAACACAAAAGCGATTTCCGCCGGAGGTTTTTTACCCCAGCGCCAGCCGGCTTTCCAAGCGCGCCAGCCACACAACACGACCAATGCTATCGTGAGCAGGACCCATAGGCCAAAGTTTGTTAGCCAGAATTGAAAGAACGGCGCGATTACGCCGTTCCACGTCTTTTGCAACAGTAAGCCGAACCCCGTGGAAGATCCAAAATTCGCAGCGCCGCCGATTCGGAAAAAAGGAGCGCCGAAGTCCGCCGAATCTTGCACCCAACCCGGGTGCCATTTGAGCATCGATTTCGCGCGAAACTGGTCAGTAACCAACCAGACAAAAAACGTGGCTGGAATCAGGGCAGCGGTGAGCAGCGCGGTCGCATGTCTACGCATCGGCGCATTGCTGAAGATTTTGGGCCACCTTAGCCGCTCGAAGAACAGCGCGATAACCAGCACGATTGTCAGAGCAATAAAAGTATGAACGTGGAAGAGCGGCATTGATGCGTAAAGAGAAAGCTCGACCCAGAAGGGCAAAGGCCCCTTGCGATCTTCGCGAGCGTTGGTGGCGCTAACTCGATCCGAGTCATTAGTCGCAACTGGAGATTGAGCTTCGGCAGCATTCGCATTCACCGATCCAGCTTTCGCATCCGCCTGAGCGGAGGAGGCATCTGGCGCAGACAAGCCGACGCCAGTTGCCGGAGTCTCCCGAAAATATTTCGCACGCCAATGCCACAGCAGAATCAGCGCTGCGGGGATCGCGTAAAGCCATCCGCGCTGAGTCACGAACATGGAAAGCGGAATACTTTTCCAGGCGATTTTGTTAACGCCCTGATAATCCAGAAACTTCAGCGTCTTCACGAATTGGAAGCCCGCTATTCCACCGTTGAACAAAAAACCCGCCACACCGAAGGTGCCGCCCCATCGGAAAAACGCATAAAATGTTGCTAGCGACGCAAGCAATCCAGTCCAAACCAATCCGCGCATCAGGTCGACGTGAACCAGGCAGAGCAGAGCGTTGAATAGATCGATCCCCGCCGGGTACCTTAGCTTGCTAAAGGCGTAGATCGGGTTGTCCGGCCAGACGGGTACCCCATTCGCGAAATTCCTAATCCACGTGATGTGCAGCGAGAGGTCCCCGAGGTTATTGGGAGATTGAATTTTCCAGTCGCTGCCGTCGATATAGAGCAGCCAAACAAAGGATCGTACGGCAAACAAAGCGAAAAATGCGGCCACCAACCAGAACCAGGCTTTTCGGTAGCGCACCGGAGCCTTGAGCAAACTTCCTCCATTACTCCCTGGTTTAGCAGGGTCAGACGTTCCCAACCAGGCAGCCACGGCAAAGGCAAAACCGCATAACAGCGCGATAGCTGCGCTCAACGTGTTTAAGCCGTGTCCGGCCATTCCCAGGAGGAGGCCGCAAACAGCCGACAAGTTGACAAACGTTAAACCAGCAGACAGCCACTTCATTGAACTCAACGACGCCTAACCAGGTCCTTTCCCGACAAAGTCCGGTGCTTTGCCAGGGAAAAATTCTTTGAAAACGTCGGCTTTGAAGTAGACCTTCGACGGGTCCTGATAGTTACGGATAGTAAGCGTGTCGGTGTAATACGTGCCTTTCAATTTCGCTTCGACCTGTTTAACCTTGTCTTGCTCCACGAGAAGAAAATCACCATCGACATTCGCTGGCATGTTTCCTCCTTCGTAGTAGCCGACTCGATCGAAGTCTCCGAGCATCCACGGAAGCGGATAAACGCTGGAGCGAATGAGGTGACCAGTCAGGTGATAGTATGCGGGATTGCGCTTTGCCAATGTAAGCAGCGGCCGTGTTAGTTTAAAGATGTCGTTGTAAGTCTGGACGTAGGCGTAAGGCTCATCAGGCGAGCTGCATCGGAAGTGGTTTAGCCAAATTGACGTGCCGAGCGAAATAAACAACAGCACACCAATGGTGCGATATGCAATGCGTAGATGCTTTGGACGAACCAGCAGAATCGCTCCGCCAAAGATGAACAGGAATGGCCACCCAAAACTGATAATGCACCAGGGCGTCTTGTATTTGACGTAACTGTATGCAAACAGGGTACCCACGCCGTAGATCGCCAGATAACGCAGGCTGAGATTCTTAAACTTTTGACAAAACACGCACAGAATTAATCCGGCTAACATCGGCAGTTCGTAGCCGAAGAAATCAGCGCGGCCGCGTTCCCATGATGGTCCCATCAATTTCAGCCAATAATCCCACGGTTTTTCGTGGCCGTGCCCTGCCGCGCCAGTTTCGGTCCAGGCCTTAAACGCTTGATACAGGCCTTTAACGCCGTTCCAGTTGAGAAAAGTTCCCGAATAGAAAAACAGGATTGCGGCTATACCCACGCCGAGGACCATCGCAAGATCAATGTAATTCCATGCTTGCTTCGCTGGCTTCGCGTCCGGAAAGCGGTTCAGCACGTAGGAAACCATCAAAACCGGAATGGCAATCAGCGCGCAGGCAACATGAATTGCGTAGGTCTCCTTGGTCAAAATCATGCCGGCTATTCCCATCCCTGTATACCAGAGGTATTTCACCGTTCCCGATTTCCAGAGCCCCAGCAGCCCCAGGATAAACATCATCGAGAAGAACTGCAGCCATACTTCATGGATCGCGTACCGACCGTAAAAGACGAACCCGGGCGAGACCGCCATCGCCAGCGCAGCTATTCGGCTCACGTTTCGTCCGGCGAATGGCTCAAATTTCAGAGTCAGCCACACGCAGGCGATGCTCACAAGCACAACGGGCAACCGCAATGCCCAGAGATTTCGGCCAAGCAAACTCTCCGACAGCAGCAGGACGTAAAAGTGTAGCGGCCCGTGATAATTGGTCGGATCGTATCTGTAAAACCCATTATGCATCACCTGGTCGACGAACCAGCCGTTGATGCCTTCATCGAAATGCGGCGGCTTAATCCCCAGCAGGAAAAAACGCAGGAAAGCCGCAAGCCCAATAATTATCCATGGAATCCAATCCGTTTCCGCCGCGCGGGTTTTCCACGCTTGCAGGTAATCGCGCGGTCGCTCGGCTACGCGAGAATATTCTGCTGGCGCGCTGCCTTCAGCGCTGCTAGTACGCGCTGCCATGCGCATCCTTGTTACCGGTGGCTGTGGATTCATCGGGAGCAACTTTATTCGGTATATTTTGCAACATTACAAGCCCGCGTACGTGACCAACGTCGACGTGCTCACTTACGCGGGCAACCTCGCCAATCTGGATGGCGTGGTCGAAGAACATGGCGAGCGCTACGAATTTTTCAAAGCCGATATCGCGAACGCCGACCAGATGGATGCGCTCATGACGGAGCATCAGTTCTATTCAATCGTTAATTTCGCCGCTGAATCGCACGTGGATCGGAGCATTAACGATCCGCTGAATTTCATTCATACGAATGTTATCGGTACCAGCCTATTGTTGGACTGCGCCCGCCGCCACGGCGTCCAGCGCTTTATTCAGGTTTCGACGGATGAAGTCTATGGTTCTCTTGGTCCGACCGGAAAATTCACCGAGCAATCGGCGTTGGATCCGAGTTCGCCCTATTCGGCGAGCAAAGCCGGCGCCGATCTGCTCGCACTCGCTTCTTACAAAACCTATGGCCAGGACGTCCTGGTGACGCGTTGTTCGAACAATTATGGACCGTATCAGTTCCCGGAAAAACTGATTCCACTTATGATCATCAAAGCGCTGCGTGACGAACCGCTCCCAGTTTATGGGGACGGCATGAACGTGCGCGATTGGATCCATGTCACGGATCACTGTGCCGCCATTGTGGCGGCGCTTTTCGAAGGGAAACCCGGCCAAATCTATAATTTTGGCGGCGACAGCGAGATGGTGAACATCGATCTTGTGAAAATGATTCTCGATAAGCTGCGCAAGCCGCACAGCCTGATTTCATTTGTGACCGATAGACTCGGCCATGATCGCCGGTACGCGATCGACTCGTCATTTGCACAGGGCGAGCTGAAATGGAAGCCGCGTCGCAATTTCAAGGAAGGCCTGGACGGAACCATTCAGTGGTACATCGAGAATCGTTTGTGGTGGGAGCCGTTGCTTGAGCGCGCTGGAAGATACTAGCCACCCCAGCGAGTTGTGTCTCTCGATGTCTGCGTTAACGGCGGGTAAGTTGTAGGCAAGCATGAAAATCGTAATTCTCGGCGCAGGCGGGCGGCTTGGTGCGGCACTATTGCGCGAGTACCGCGATAAATTTGAGGTCATTGGCTTCGATCGCACGCAGCTCGATCTCTCGGATTTAGATGGCGTGCGGGAACGACTACGGGAGACAGGTTTTCACGTCCTGATTAATGCGGCTGGTTTCACGAAGGTCGATCTTTGCGAAACGCAACCGGATCACGCTTTTCTCATCAATGCGGAGGCCCCTCGCGTTCTTGCCGAGATTTCCGGTAAAAAGGGCGCCAGACTAATTCACTTCAGCACGGACTATGTTTTTGACGGAGAAAAACGCGAGCCGTACACCGAAGAAGATGAAGCGTCCCCGATCAGCGTTTACGGCGAATCGAAGCTGGCTGGGGAAAAAAACGTGCTCGCCGGGCAAAATCGCAATCTGGTCGTGCGCGTCTCCTGGGTGTTCGGACCGGATCGTCCGAGTTTTATCGACGCGATGATTAAAGGGGCACAGGAAGGTGAGCGCGTCGATGCAATCGCAGACAAGTTCTCCACGCCGACTTACACGCATGACGTCGCCGCTATGTTACGGCAGTTTTTCGACAGGGACGTCGAAGGCGGCATCTTGCACTTCGCAAACGTGGGACAGTGCAGTTGGCAGGAATACGCGCAATGGACTCTGGATTGTTGCCACGACGCCGGCCTGCCTCTCAAAGTGAGGACGGTCGGCGCAGATAAATTAGAAAACATGGCCAACTGGATCGCCCGCCGCCCTGTTTATTCGGTGCTTTCCACCGCAAAATACGCGAAATTAACCGGGATATCACCTCGCACTTGGCGGGAGGCCGTCTCTGATTATATTAGGCGCTTCTATTCTAAAAAATGAAAACCAATATCCTCACCTTCACGTTATCGTTACTTCTTTGCCTGACTGCCCGCGCAGAATTGAAATGGGAGCAAACCGCGGTCGAACTGCACCCTTCACGTGACGATAAGCAGGCAATCGGTCATTTTAAGTATCAGAACGTCGGCAAGACGCCCGTTCATTTTAAATCGGTCCACGCGTCATGCGGTTGCACGGCTGCCCAATCGCAAAAGGATCAGGTTGCGCCTGGCGAAAAAGGCGAAATTACGGCGACATTCAATATTGGCGATCGGACTGGCACTCAGATCAAAACAGTCACAGTGGAAACCGATGAGGCCGCCAATCAAAGAACAGTCCTGACTCTCAAGGCCGTTATCCCCCAGGAGTTGGAGATCAGTCCAACCTTCGTGTTTTGGAAACAAGGCGATAAACCGGATCCGAAAACCATCACAGTGCACGCCGGAAAAGATTTTAGCGTGAAACACATCAAGGTTACCTCATCGAGTCCGGATTTTCAGACGAAAGTGCAAGAAACCGGCGAGGGACAGTTCAAAGTTGACGTTCAACCCAACGAAACGGGTCGTCTCCTCGCTTCGACCTTGACGATTCAATCCGAGAATTCGCCCAAGACATTTTACGCCACCGCGCGCATCACGAATGCTCCGACGTTACCGGTTGCTCCGGCTATCCAGAAGGCTCCGGTGGCGCCGGGTGGGCCGACCGCCCCCGCTCGTCCGCCTGCGCCGACTGGTCAAACACATTGAAATTTTCATTGGCACGCCAGGCGCTGCTTCTTGCAGCGCTCTCGCTTGTTCCCGCTATAGGGCAGGCAATTTATCTTCGCGACAAGATCTCCTGGCAATCACCAATTCCGCCTGCGGAAATGGTGAGCGTCGATCAGGCCCGCCAGTGGGGGGACGGTGCCATCTGGGTCGACGCTCGGCCGGATAACGAGTTTGCTCGCGATCACGTGCCTGGTGCGATTTCGTTAAATGAGGATCGCTGGAACGAGTTGCTACCGCAGTTTTTGGCTGCGTGGTCGCCGGGGAAAAAGGTAGTTGTCTATTGCAGCGCTCAGAGTTGCGATCTCGCCCGTGAAGTGGCCGAACGTCTGCGGAAGGAAGCGCAGCTTCCCGATGTCTTCGTGCTCAATGGCGGATGGGAAGCATGGTTGAAAAAGAATAGATGAAGCAAACGCCGAACGCTCAACGTCCAGCATTCAACGCTCAATTCAGAGTCTCTGACAAGTTGGGCGTTGCGCGTTCGCTTCCTTGATAGAAGGTGCGCTTTTCGCCTGCCAATTTCGCCTGGCGGACTATTGATTTTATCATTGCCGCAATTTTCATCTATGCCGGCGTGCTTAAGGCGCTCGACCCGGTCCAGTTCGCTCACGACATCGATCATTACAAAATTCTGCCGTGGACCGTCGGGGTCGCGCTCGCATTCTATCTGCCGTGGTTGGAAATTTTTTGCGGTCTCGTCCTGATTTTTCGCCTCTTCTATCGCGGCGCATTATCGATTTTAACTGCGCTCGTTGTGATCTTCCTCGTCGCGACGATCGCTGCAAAACTTCGTGGTCTCGACATCACTTGCGGCTGTTTCGGTCACGTGAGCCAGAACTGGAGCTTCCCCGCGCACCTGGCGCTGGACTTGGCGATTCTCGCTGCTCTGGCTACGCTTTGCTACTGTAGCGTGGCGCGAACGCGTGCTGATGTCTCTCCAACTCCCGCATCATGAGCTTTGGTACGAGGGCAGCATGATCAGAAAACTCAAGTCAAGTAAATATCGGTTGTACTCGCGAAAGAATAATCCGAAAACGGGAAAGCGCCGGAATTTAGGAACGTTCAAGACAAAAGCGGCAGCCCAGAAACACGAGCGAGCAGTTCAGTATTTTAAAAGGCATTAAATACCCGCGTGCTTTTGGCATTTGACGAGGCGCGATTGTGGGTGGCGCCTCGTTTTCATCATCCGCAATTTTGTCGGCTTGATTGGACTGCGGTCTGTGTTCCAGACTATCTGGACGTGGCCCCGATGAGACCGTTCCAGCTTACCATTGGATATTCGCTTTGTCTGGCGATCTTTGCCACGATGGGATGTGGGCGAAAATCGACTGGTCAACTTGCCGGCGAATCGGTCGCGGCGCAGTCTCCTTCACCGCCCATTGTTTCCAACTCGCCTCCAGCTCCAACCCCGTCGCCGTCGTCCACTCAGGCGCCAAACGCAGAGGCGGGACAGCGAGCAACTCTGGATTTAGCGCGACTGGAGACCAAGATGCGGCCGGCAGTCTTCTGGGTCACGGTCTTTGATTCGTCCGGCAAGTTGCTGCGTACCGAGACTGCGTTTTTCATTTCGAGTGATGGCAGATTCATTACGACGGCGCATGCAATCGAGCGCGGGGTCAATGCTGTGGCGAAAATGGCTGGTGGGGGAATTTACAATGTGAGCGGGATTCTTGGCGCTTCCAGGACGCTCGATCTCGCTCTTCTTCAAGCTGATGTGAAGCACGTGCCATTTCTGACGTTGAACAAAAGCCCAAACCTCCCGGTCGGCACGCGGGTTGGAGTGGTTGGCAGTGCGCTGGCTGGGGCTGCCGAAGCCCCTCGCGAAACAACAATCTCAGCGCAACAATCGGACCGCACGGAAATCGCCGCAACAGCCTCGTCTTATTCAGTTGGATCGCCGATAGTAGACGCGAATGGCGAGGTCGTTGGCGTGGTCATATCGGCTGGTGAGAAAGCGACCGTTCGACCTTCTAACGCCATGAACTCGTTGCTCGACCGAATTGCATCTGACGCCAAACCGCGATGGTCCGAAACTCCTCAGCCTGCTGTTACACCTACATCGTCACCGCGTCCGACACCGAAACCGCGATTGGTTTATGCGCCGGCGCCAGCGTTTCCACCCGGTATGTCTCGGTCAGGCGCTTCGGGCACAGGTCGCTTCCGCTTGACCTTCGATGCAAGAGGCAACGTCACTAACGTGCAAGTGCTTAAGTCCACTGGTAATCCGTACTTTGATTCATCTGCCATTCAAACGCTTCGGCAATGGAAATCAGCGCCGACTCACGAGGGGTGGGCAGTTACAGTCCCTGTCACATTTCAAACGAGGTGAAGCCGCAAACCGCCGGGGTGGGGTTCCGAATAAAATCCGGCTGGGCAGCCGTGGTGTTACTCACTGGGTCAATTGATGCGCCCAGGCTGGGCGACAACCGGGTGATCGATTTATCCGATCCGCGATTTCCCGAGACTCGCCAACCGTACCACGCCGCGATGGGCAAACTCGAAACGGACACGCAGAAAACAAACCGGCGGAGGGATATCGTGCAGCGCATCACAAGACAGTCGATCACGAAGCTTCTCGCGGATTACCGGCGAAAAGGTCACCCGATTACGCGCTCCGGCCTCGTGGTTGGAAGCCAGATTGATCCGGCAACAATCGCGAATCCACACATCCGCGCGCACGCGCTGGAAGGTCAACTGTTTCGCTCGGCGCTTGAGGAGGCTTTAAACGCACACGACATTCGCACCGTTATTCTCCTGGAGCGCGAGGTTTATGAGAAAGCCACCGGGCGACTGAAAAAACCCTGTGAGGAAGTTCGACGCACGATACAAAATCTAGGCCGATTTACTGAGGCACCATGGCGCGCGGAACAGAAGCTAGCCGCTCTCGCTGGTTGGCTGGTGCTTCGCTAGCCGGCCTTCGTTGGGCTCGATACGATCGAAGATATTAGCGACGTCCTTGCGGCCGCTTTGCCTTCTGACTGCCTCAACAGTCGCGGCAGCGCGGTCCTCCCAGCCGATCAGTCCTGGGAATGCTTTAGATCGCAACCTGCGTTTCGTTAGGCCGCAGACCTGCGGAGAAACACCAGTCGAAAATTTCTGCGTCTGTGCCCTCGTGCGCACGCGCGCGAGAATTTACTCATGAGTGAAATTGAGAAACCGCGCCAGCAACTTGTCGAACATTCTTCCGAAATGATTAAAGCGCACCAACTTTTTCTCGCGGGCTGCGCATTGAAGGATTGATCATTTTGCAACGTCGGTAGATCCAAGGCGCCGCGTCCGCCACAGCGCGCAATCACCGTGGCGAGCTTGAAAGAGCGCGATTAAATGAAAAGTCGTGAACATCGGCACGGCGAACGTGGGGATGAGGACCTGCGGCAAATGAACCATCAGTGCGGTCGTTACGCCTTGTGTAAGATCGGGGAAAAGACGCGGAACTGCGCCCATGCCGACGGCAACTACAAAATCTAAAATCCCGAAAATGTTCCAGGCAATGAACGCCCTGCTGGCTGCAAAGCCTGGCCTGTCCGCCAGCGCGCGGGCGATCCACGGCGCGGTGAGTCCAATCGTCATATCGCCTAGCGCAGCTGGCCAGGCGAAATAACCGGGCAAAAGACCGGCTGCGTAAAAACCGAGGAAACCGAATCCCGCCCATCGCCATGCTTGGATTCCGGTCAACAGCCGCAGATCGGCTTCCAGAACGAAGTGGTGGAATGAGGGCCAGGTCCAAAACCCCGAAAGAAACAGTGCAACCGGTATCAGAATTGCGAACAGGAGTGGAATCGGCGGTGCGCCTTGCGGCGTAGCGAAGAAACCGAGCGCGCCCAGCCAGAAAGCGAGAGCGAGCCAAACGGCAAAGAGAACGGGCACAAACGACCGCAAGTCGGGCGTTGTGGCGGAGTTCAAACGATCGGGATGAGTTGTGACAACCTCTGACATAATTTTGTCCTTTCCATGGTTTAGATTGTTACTTGCATTTTGCAAGTCACTCCATCGCATGTTAACTTGCAATGTGCAAGTGACAAAAATCCGTGGAAACAGGCCAGCCAGGCGTTCCGGAAAACAGAGCAGCAAGCGGCTGCGTTTCCCGCGCTCGCCCTGTCCCATCGCCAATCTGCTGGACATCGTCGGCGATAAATGGTCGCTGTTGGTCGCCCGAGATCTCCTTCGTGGCCATGTGACGTACAGCCAATTGCTCGATTCGCCCGAGCGAATCCCAACGAATATTCTGGCCGACCGATTGAAACGGCTCGAGAAGGCCGGAATCATCACCCGAGCGCCTTACCAGGAGCGCCCCACGCGTTATGCCTATGAACTGACAGACAAGGGCCGCGATTTTGGCGATCTGCTTTCGGCAATCGTTCGGTGGGCCAGGCGACATCTCCCTGGCACGCGCACGTTCGATGAGGTGCAGCGTGGCGCCCGCCTGCGCCCAGGCTTACCGTCGGCCTTCCGCACGCCAAAGGTACGGCGACAGACGATCGCACAGCAGCGATCATGATCTTTGCTGAACATGATGGCCGCCCCGAAAAGCGACGCGAGGACGCCCGTACGCGGCGGGAAGTGCTTGGGGTGTGCGATGAATCTTCGCATCGCTTTCCTTGACTCAAGGCTACTATAGAATGCCAAGCTTAGTCGCCCAAATACGCGCAGCGACGGAAGCAGATGGCGACGCCATCTGGAAAATTTTCCGCGAAGTAATCGCGGCGGGCGAAACCTATCCAATGAATCCAGGCATCTCGCGTGATGCTGCGCTGGCATATTGGTTTCAAGCCGGTGCACACGCCTACGTCGCCGAACAAGATGCCGAATCTGGAGTGAAGCACGGCTATCGGATTGTTGGCAGTTACACGCTGCATCCAAATCAATCAGGCGGCGGGGCGCACGTCGCGAATGCGGCGTTCATCGTCGCAAAAAAAGCGCGCGGGCAGGGGATCGGCCGGGCGCTGGGTGAACATTGCTTTGCCGAAGCGCGCCGGCTCGGTTTTCGCGCCATGCAATTTAATTTCGTGATCTCGACGAATGAAGCCGCGGTGAAACTTTGGCAGGATCTCGGGATGCAAATCGTCGGCACTTTGCCCAGCGCATTTCGTCATCCCGAAAAAGGATACGTCGAGGTTTACATTATGTATCGATCGCTTTTGTAGGTGGGCGCTGGCAACTTCGAGCGGAACAGATCTGCGTTTTTGGTTGCGTTCGTTAGGCTAAATTGGCTATTACACTTAAATTAAGTGCAAACGGTAATTCAGGTGATTGCGACCGGGCGAGGATCGTTACGGAACAAGATCATGAACGATCCTCAGCTTGAGAAAAAATTTGGGTTCATCAAAGTCTGGCATAAGCAGCCAGGTCGTCCCCAAGGTTGGGCAAAAATACACAGCGCCCGGGACCTTCACGGCGCGATTAATCTGGAATGGCACGCGCGCAGCAGCACACTCATTTGCAGGGTTGTGACAAAACTCGGCAACAAACCAAATTCAATCATTGGTGATTTCATTGATTACCTTCTCGCGCGTCATCAGACTCGCATTCTCGCCATTCATATCATGCGCCGTTAAGGTTTCGGGTTTAGCGCGCTTTTACTAAATTCTGATTTCGACCTTCAAGAGACGCTCATCACGGGACTCAAACTCGATTAATGCTGCATAAAGTGCTGACAAGGCTATGCGAGACCACACTGAAGGACAGCCGCTCGACCGCAGAGTTTTTCTGAGAAACGGTATTATTTCTAGTGGAGCTCCGCTGGATGGCTCTGAAATGCTGCGCGGTGCCGACGAAAAGGAGAGCAAAGAGACCGAGATCGGGCCGCCTGAAGATTTGATGCGGGTGGCGGGAATCGAGGAGCCATTTGGGATTTACGAGCTCGCGCAATTTACCTCGGAGACATAAAGGCCCATGCGCGAGCTTTTCATTACCGATGCGCCGGCAGCGACCGTTCTTATTCGGATTATGACCGGCGGCGTGTTCCTGTCTGAGGGGATTCAGAAATTCCTTTATCCGGGAGATCTAGCCGCTGGTCGCTTTGGCAAAATAGGCATTCCCTATCCCGACGTCGTGGGTCCGTTTGTCGGTGCGTGTGAAGTGGTCTGTGGTGTTCTGTTGCTCATTGGATTCTTGACCAGGCTCGCTGCCATTGTCCTGTTGATCGACAGTAGCGTTGCCATCGTTTCGACCAAAATTCCTGTGCTTCTCGGTCACGGCTTCTGGGGATTTTCGCTGATGAAGCTACCCCGATATGGTTTTTTGAGCATGATGCACGAGGCGCGCACGGATTTCTCCATGTGGCTGGGTCTGCTCTTTCTGCTGATCGTTGGCGCTGGACGATGGTCATTCGACGCCGCTTTAATGCGGGGAAGGGCCAGGTCTCAATGGCCGACTGCGTCGCGATAAAACAACAAACGATCCGGAGCCTACGGGGCTCGAACCCGCAACCTCCGCCGTGACAGGGCGGCGCTCTAACCAATTGAGCTAAGGCTCCCCGGGGGAAGGACAAATTGTAAAGGCGGCTCTCCTCAGTCGCAACTGTTCGCTCCGGTTCATGTCATGGCGAGCGAAGTCGAGGGAATGACAGATCGCACGTCGTCACGCCCCCGCACCAGCACCCGGAAGAATACGCTTTTGCGCAACGCCAAATCGATCCCATGGTTGAACATTTTGTATATTGCGGCGTCCAACTGCGGAAACGTTCGCGAGTCAACTCCGAAAGATTTCGCGGGTGAACATTGCGGATAGGCGTGATAACGCTATAATGAGACACGGTTCGGCGGATTGACCCAAACCATAAATGAGTGACGAGCGCAGCGAGGGACTTCAGGGCGGGGTTGGGGACTCGGGTCCGGACACTCTCCTCGATTCATTTGATCAAGTAATTGCGTCGTTGCCTCCGGGCGATCCCGTTCGACGTGATCTGTTGGAACTGCGTCCGCAGATTTTCGACCAACAAGAGACGATGGTCGAAGCGCGCCGAATGATCGAAAAGCTGGAAGAAGTTGTAAAAAAAGTGACTTCTCCTGCGAACCGAATCGGCACCTTTCTCGGCGCGACTTCAAAGGATACGGCACACATCGTGGTAGGCGGCGCCGATTATTACTGCAACGTCGATCCGCGTATTCCGCTTGCGAAACTGAAAAAAGGGACGCGCGTGCTGGTCAATGAAGCGTTTGTCATCGTTGGCGATCTCGGATTCGAGACAGCCGGTCCTGTAACAAAAATCACCGAAGTCATCGGAAAGGACCGATTGCGGGTCGGTTCTGAGCACGGATTGCACTCAATGGTTTTACAGCGTTCCGCCGATCTTGCCGACTCGACCTTGAAATCCGGCGATGAAGTCCGTGTTGACTCGAACTACCGGATGGCGTTGGAAATGCTCTCGAGTCCCAAATCTCACGAACATTATCTCGACAATGTGCCTGAGCTTCCGTGGGAAAAGGTCGGCGGCCAGGAAGGGGCGCTACAAGCGATCAAAGATGCGATCGAGCTCCCGCTTCTGCATACTGATCTTTTCCAGAAATTTCAGCACGCCACGCCCAAGGGCTTTCTGCTTTATGGTCCACCGGGTTGCGGGAAGACGCTGATCGGGAAAGCGACTGCTTATAATTTGACCAGACAGCTGCGCCAAAAAACGGGCGCTGACATGCAGGAATATTTCATGCACGTCAAGGGTCCGGAGATTCTGAACATGTGGGTGGGCGAGTCGGAACGAATGGTGCGCGAAATTTTTGCCACGGCACGCGAGAAACGCGGCGAGGGTTTCATGCCGTTTCTTTTCATTGACGAAGCCGAATCGATCCTCGGCACACGCCGCGCGTCGCGTCATTCAAACATTCTTTCGACGCTCGTGCCAATGTTTTGCTCGGAGATGGATGGTATCGATTCGCTCAACGACGTGGTCATTATCCTTGCTTCCAATCGCGCCGACCTAATCGATCCTGCAATTCTGCGTCCGGGCCGGATCGATCGGAAAATAAAAGTCAACCGGCCAGACAGGCAAGGCACGCGGGAAATTTACCGCATCTATCTTACTGATAGCCTTCCTTACGATGGCGTGCTTGCGAAGGAGGCCGACGGAATCAGCGCCTCCATCGATCGTCTGATCGAACGCTTTGTGGACTGGCAGTTTGCCCGCCGCGACGAAAACAAGTTTCTTGAAGTGACGCTGCGAAGCGGACGCAAGGAGACGCTTTACCGCAGCGATCTCATCAGTGGCGCGATCATTGCCTCGATCGTGGAGCGCGCAAAAGCGACGGCGATTAAACGGGCCATCGCCACGCAGCAGGAGGAAGGAATTCGCGAAACAGATCTGCAACTCGCCTTTAATGCCGAGTACATGGAGAACGATATCTTCCCGACTACCGACATCACCGAAGACTGGCTCAAGTTGATTGATTACGATCCAGAAAACGTTGTCAAAATTTCGCCTGTTAGACCGGTTTCAGACGCGCGAGCGCGCGCAACCAGTGGCGTGATCTGAACTGCGAAAGAAAAAATGATCACGGCCTCGCGCGGGTTAAACTTAATCCCCTTCCGGGGATTAGCCGAGTGACCTCAGAAAAGAGCAAGAGCTGATGAAACGGGTCTTTGGGTTGGAGACGGAATACGGCATTACTCTCAGCGGCGCTGAGACGGTCGATGTGGTGGCCGAATCGATCGAATTGGTGCACCGCTATACCGAGAACGGCGCGTTGATGAAATGGGATTACGAACTCGAAGACCCGCATCTCGACGCTCGAGGATTTCGCGCGCGA
>JBEDUS010000360.1:0-7681 GCA_040414975.1 Candidatus Udaeobacter sp. | reverse complement strand
CGGACGTTGCCAAACATCGGGATCATCACCCTGGAAGACGCCGAGACGGGTGATCAAATTGAGATCAACACGGCCGATCGTACGACACGAGCCCGTTTTAGCGATCTTGTGGACGAACGCGAACACGAACTCGCGCGCGTGCTTCGCCGGAACAACATCGACGCGATCGCGCTCCAAACCGGCAAGGACTACCTGCCGCAGCTGCGTTCCTTTTTTAAACAACGCGAGCGCCGGATTGGTGTTCGATGAGAGAGAAGCGACAGGGTAACGAAGTGATGAAGTAATCAAATGAATTCGCTTTCCAACACTCCATTCCTCTTGGCTGAGGAATTCCACGATATTGCGCCACCTGTCGATTATTCGCTGCTTTCACCGTGGGCCATTTTTTTCGGAATGTTCATCTTGCTCACGGTGATTGGCTTGATCGTATGGTTTGTCGCGAAATCTCTCCGGCGCCCGACACCGCTGCAACTGCCACGCGATCGCGCGCTCGCATTGCTGGAGCAAATACGGGCGCAGATCACGGCGATCAACCCTTATCGTTTCAGCATTCGCGTGTCCGACATTCTCAGGCGCTATGTGACGGAACAGTTCGGGTTACCGGTGACCAGGCAAACCTCCGTGGAGTTTCTAAATGGGCTCAGAGGTTCGTCGCCGTTTTCTGAAGACGAAAAGTCACTACTCGAAGATTTCTTGAACCGCTGTGACCTGATCAAGTTCGCACGCTACGAAGCAACGACATCGGACAGCGAATTGTTACTGGGGGAAGCGATCCGCTTCGTGAAAGGAGGTCAGCCATGTTTGATTGGTTCACAGGAAATAGCGCGTTGAACTTCGCGCATCCGTGGTTGCTCCTGCTGCTTCTGGTAGTTCCATTGCTCGCATATTTGCGCGGAAAACTCGGCCCGGCTGCTGCGCTGACTTATTCTTCCACAGCGAGGCTCCGGGCGATCGGAAAGCAAAGTGCTGCACGTGCGGGGAAAATTCTGCGATCATTATTGCTGGCTTCACTTGCGATCTTCGTGATCGCGCTGGCGCGTCCCCAACTTGGCAAAAGCCTCACGCAGATCCAGGCGAGCGGAATCGACATCATGCTCGTGCTGGACGTTTCCGGGTCGATGCTGACGAAAGATTTTACAATCGGCGGCCAAGAAGCGACGCGAGTGGATACGATCCGCGAAGTAACGCGCAAATTTATCGAAGGCCGGCCAAACGATCGAATCGGCATCATTGCATTCGCAGGTCGCCCGTATGTTGTGAGCCCGATGACATTGGATCACGATTGGCTTTTGCAAAATCTAGACCGCGTGCGAACTGGACTTGTCGAAGACAGTACCGCAATCGGATCGGCCATGGCATCTGCGGCTAGTCGGCTAAAAGACAAACATTCGAAAAGTCGCGCACTGGTCCTCTTAACTGACGGAGAAAATAATGCCGGCAAGATTCCACCAAACACCGCGGCCGAAGCCGTGAAAGCGCTCAAGATTCACTTCTATGCGATCGGCGCCGGGATTAACGGCGTCGCCCCAGCTCCGATATTCACTCCCAGAGGACCACTAACCGACGCATTAGGTAACATCCTCTATGAAGATCAGCGTGTAGAATTTAACGAGACAGGTTTGAAAGAAGTTGCGAAAATCGCGGATGGCAAATTCTTCCGCGCGACTGATACCAAATCGTTGGAGCAAATCTATAACGATATAGACAAGCTGGAAAAATCGACTGTTAGCGTAAAGAAATATCAGCAATACCGCGACTTGTTTCCATTGTGCCTCATGGGCGCATGCGGGCTATTGCTGGCTCAATTGATCCTATCACAGTCTGTGTGGAAGAAATTACCGTGAGCATCTCCTTTTCAACAACTTAGCGATTCAACGTTTTTAACACATTTTATGACTTTCGGCGCGCCACAATGGCTTTGGGGACTGCTTTTGGTTCCGCTCCTGATCGCGTTGTTCGTACGCGCGGAGCAGCGCGGTCTCAAACGGTTGCAGGAGTTTGTTTCAGCGCGGTTGCTTCCGCAGCTTGCGGGAACGGTGAATCGTCCTCGGCGGATCATTAGATTTGCGTTGCAGCTGCTTGGTCTTGCTTTGGCCATTATCAGTCTGGCCCAGCCGCGCTGGGGTTACACGTTTGAAGATGTAAAACGCAAGGGTCTGGATTTGCTGATCGCGGTGGATACGTCGCGCAGCATGCTCTCCAATGACGTTCAGCCAAACCGACTCGATCGCGTCAAGCTGGCGATCCAGGATTTGATCAACCAACTGCAGGGAGATCGTGTCGGTTTGATTGCGTTTGCCGGCCGCGCGTTTTTGGAGGCACCTCTTACAATAGATTACGATGCCGTAGTTGAGTCTGTAAACGATCTGGATACTAAAACGATTCCCGAAGGCGGCACCAATATCTCCAGCGCGATTACCCTCGCCACCCAGAGCTTCGGCAAAAGCGCAATGGGAAATCGCGCCCTTGTTATTTTTACCGACGGCGAAGATTTAAGCGGTGACGCCGTGGAAGCCGCAAAGGAAGCGGCTGATGCCGGCGTGCGCATTTTCACTGTGGGCGTTGGAACACCACAAGGTTCACTCATTCCGGTGACGGGCGACGATGGCGAAACCAGCTTCGTTAAGGATCCATCCGGCCAGGTCGTTAAATCGAAGCTCGATGAAAGGCGGTTACGAGAAATTGCTCAGGCTACTGGTGGATTTTATGTTCATTTGGAAAACGGACCTCGCACGATGCGGCAAATTCAAAATGAAGGCTTGGGAAAGATGCAGGCTGCCGAGATGGATGTGCGTTTATCGCGTCGGCCGATTGAACGTTACGAGTGGCCGCTCGGTGCTGCGTTAGTCGCTCTCGTGTTGTCGATCCTGATACCCGAACAAAAACGGGTGAGACAACAGGCTTACGTTACCGCTCCTGCCAGGGCTACAGCCACAGCTACTGCTGCGCTTTTTGTAATCCTTCTTTCTTCATCGGCGTCTGGCACTTCGCCAGGCTTGGATGCGTACCGCAGCGGGAAGTTTGAAGATGCCTACGGCCAGTTTCAAGAGGCCCTTAAATCGCATCCGCAATCGCGTGCGGAGGACAAGCTCGAGTTCGATTCAGGCGCAGCTGCTTACAAACTGAAAGACTACAGTAAGGCGCTGGAATCGTTTAGCCAGGCGCTCCTCTCGCGAGATATAGGTCTGCAAAGCAAAGGCCATTATAACCTTGGAAACACGCTGTATCAGCGAGGTGAAGCACAAAAGAGCGACGACAAAAAACTCAGCGACTGGACCAACGCGCTCGATCATTATGAGCAAACACTCAAACTCGATCCGCAAGACAAGGATGCGAAGGACAATTATGACTACGTAAAGAAGAAGATCGAAGAGCTAAAAAATAAGAAACAACAACAGCCTTCTCCTTCGCCTCAGCAGCAGAACAAACAGGACAAACAGAAGAAACAGGATCAGAAGCAGAATCAGCAACAAAATCAACAACAACAGCAGCAGCAAAATCAGCAGCAGCAACAGCAACAACAACAACAGCAGGGTCAGGGCCAGCAGCAGCAGCAGAAAGACCAACAGCAATCACAAGGCCAGTCCGGCAACCAGAAGGATCAGCAACAGCAAGAAAACGACCAAGCCCAGGCCAAGAACGAGCCGCAAAAGAAGCAGCAACAACAGCCTGGCGAGACCCCTTCTCCTTCGCCGGGCGCCGACAAGCAACAGGGTCAGCAGCCTTCCCCTTCACCAGGCGAACGGCAAGGGAAAGAATCGCCCACCCCTGGCGAAGGAGAAAATGAAACGCCTTCACCGTCGCCCGGAGAAGGTGAAGACGAAAACGCGGCGCCCTCTGCAACCCCAGCGGAATCTCCGCAAAAGAAATTTGCCGGCGAAGTGAAAGGCCGGTCCGGAGAAGACAAATCACAGAAGCAATCTGATAAAAATGCGCAGGTTACCGAAGCCGAACCTGAAAAGGAGGGCCAGATGACCGAACGCCAGGCGGAGGCGCTTTTGGAGTCCATGAAAGACGAGGAGGCGCGGGTTCAATTTGATGAACGCAGAGCAACGCACCATGTCTATAAGGACTGGTAAGGGAAGGTTGTCGTGTCGAGCGAAGTCGAGACATCCTTTGAATCTGACCCTGGGTTAGGCCATGGGATTCCTCCACTCTGCTCAGAATGACGCTTGCGAAATGCACTTTAGAATGTCGACGTTCCAACGAATTTTTGTTGCGGTTTTCGCGATATTAGGGACGGCGCAGTTCGCGTTTGCCGATTCGCCAAGCGCAACGGCCGTCCTAAATAGCTCCGAAGCCGTTGCGGGCGAAACGGTGCAATTGGAAATTCGAGTTACGGGGGCACGTGGCGCCCGCCCGCCCGATGAGATCATGGTCGACGGTCTTGAAATTCATCGAACGGGAACGTCACAGCGCATCGAGATGAACAATTTCAGCTTAACCACAAGCGTGGTCTACGATTACACCGTGATGCCGTTGAGAGCGGGAACGTTCATTATTCCGCCTCAGACAATTCGCGTCGGCAACAATTCGCTGCGCACACCGGCGCTCACATTGAACGTCGCCGACTCGTCCGGCCGTTCGTCTGGCGCACGGTCTGGTCGTGACGTTCAGGCTGCCGGCGCAAACAATCTGGTTTTCGCCGAGCTGATTGTGCCAAGCAAAACCGCGTACGTGGGTGAGATCGTTCCAGTTCAGATTCGAATGGGATTTGATCCACGCGCTCGTCCAAGACTCATCGAACCGCCTGAAATCACGGGACAGGGTTTCACCGCGCAAAAGCTGCAGGAAGCTGCCCAAAACACGGAAACGATCGCTGGCAGACCTTATGAAGTCGTGACCTACAAAACTGCAATTGCTGCGGCACGCGCCGGCAGATTTGAGATCGGCCCCGTACAAGCGAAAGCCCAAATTATCGTCCCTCGCAGGCCCAGCGCGCCACGCTCGCGCCCGCGTTCGCCTTTCGACCTGTTCGATGAAGATGACCCATTCTCCGATCCATTCTTCGCTAATCCGTTCAGTCAATTTGGTGAGCGCCGCGAGGTGGAGATTAAGAGCGAACCAGTGACACTCGAAGTAAAACCGTTGCCGCCAAATGCGCCGCCCAGTTTTTCGGGTGCGATTGGAAACTTTACAATGGCAACTGATGCAAAGCCCAGGACTGTGCAGGTGGGCGATCCCATCACGGTCACCACTACAATTTCGGGTCGCGGCAATTTCGATCGCATGAATGGGCCACTGCTTGAAGACGAGCGCGGCTGGCACAAATATCCGCCGTCATCGAAGTTCAAGCAGGACGACGAGGTCGGCATCAGTGGCACCAAAACTTTCGAGACCATCCTCTCGCCCAACGAAAAAAAGCAAAGCCTACCGCCGCTTGCGTTTTCGTATTTCGACCCGGTTAAGGGACACTATGTGACCCTGCATAGCGAGCAGATTCCGATCAATGTAGAAGGCGGCACCGTCGTTGCCCAAAACGCGGGCGGACCTCAGCCGGCGTCGCCGTCGCCGGCTGCAGTGGCGCCATCGCCGGTTCCGACTGCGACGAAGCCGCAGGATATTCTTTATCAACTAACGGAGCGACCTCAGGCAGCGGAGTCGTTTGCACCAATTTACAGACGAAAGGTTTTCTGGACTGCGCAGTTGGTTCCTTTGCTGGCGTTAATTGGATTTGCAGGGTGGAAAGTTCGCCGGGCGAGGATTGATAATCGCGAGGCCCAACGCGTCGCTGCATTGCAACATGAAGCCTCCGATCTAATGCACAAGTTGCATCGCCACGACGTATCCCCCCGGGAATATTACGCCGAAGCATCCAGAATCATTCGTGTAAAAGCCGCTCTGGCGTCGGGCCACCGGCACATCGATCCAAACATGGTGGACGTGGAGACTGCGGCAGAGACTTTCAAGCTCAATAGCGATTCTCGCGATCGGCTGCGCAGGTTATTCGAGCAAAGCGACGAATGGCAATACAGCGGAGCTCATAACGGTCCTGGAAGAATCTCTCCCGAAAACCAGCGCGAAGTACTGGAGTTGATTGCGAATCTAAGATGAAAGCTTTCGCCTGTTTCATTGCATTTCTTTTCAACGCAGTTTGGGTCGCGTCTTCGCCCGGGCAAACGGATAGCAGTTTCACGAAGGCAAATCAGGAGTACGCACAAGGCCGTTTCACGGAAGCGATCTCAAATTACGAGGCGCTCGTTCGTGCGGGACAATGGAGCGCGAACCTGTTTTACGATCTTGGTAACGCTTATTTCAAGACAGGCGATTTTGGCCGCGCAATTTTGAATTACGAGCGCGCGCTCGCCCTGGAGAGAAATCATCCGGAAGCTACAGCCAATTTGCAGATCGCGCGCGATGAGACGCGCGCCCTGGAACTGCAACAAGGCCGTCTCGAGCACTATTTGCAATTTGCGAGCATCAACCAGTACTGCATCGCCGCGGCGATCGCTTTTTGGGTCGCAATTTTTGCTCTTGTTAGCTTGATTTTCGCCCGTCGCAGATCGTCCCCGTTGATTGCCATCGCGATCTTTTGCCTGCTGATCAGCGGCTTTACAACCTACACTACGTACGCACTCCAGACCGGGGCAAATGGAAGTGACCTGGCTATTGTCACGGGTAAGGACGTCCAAGCGCGCCTTGCGACTGCGGATACTGCGAACAGCGTCCTCGCGTTGCCGCCAGGAAGTGAAATCGAAGTCTTGAGTACTCGCGGCGATTGGATCTACGCGTGGCTGCCGAATGACTTGCGCGGTTGGATCCCAGCCAAAGACGCGGAGCAAGTGCGTTTGTAAATAGCGGTCCAAGCGCAGCCTCATTACCGAGCTGCGTGATTCATTGACTTGGGGTAATCAAAGCGATGCGAGGATGCATCGCACTCCCAAAACACTTCGTGCAAAATCTATCGGACACGGGTTGCTGCGTTTTGGTCAGTTTTCGGAGTGTATGCGCTTCCCCAGTTCTCTTTGTCAACGGTCAAACCCCAAGGATAGTCCACCCTAACACCTTAAATCCGTATGAAGATTGCGGCTGCTCAGATCTCTTGTTCGCTCGGTGATCCAAAAGCTAACCTGCTGAAGGTTCGTGATTTTTCTCGCCGTGCCAGCAATGCTGGCGCGCAGCTGGTTGTTTTTCCTGAGATGACCGACACGGGCTACTCGATGTCGGTAATCCAAGCTCGCGCCAATTCGTGGACCAGCGGTTTCGTGCCCGGACTTCAGGAAATTGCTGCGAAGCTTTCGATTGCCATCGTGTGCGGCGTATCAGAACAAGATGGCGCCTCACTTTACAATTCACTGGTCTTTGTCGATCACCGGGGACAAATCGGTGCAAAATATCGAAAGACCCACCTGTACGTAGTCGCGCCCGTCGAAGAACAGCACTGTTTTGTACCGGGTAACGTTTTCGCGAGCTTTGCGCTGGGCGAACTGCGTTTCGGTTTCAGTATCTGCTACGATCTTCGGTTTCCCGAGATGTACCGGAAACTGGTCGTCGAGCAGAACGTCGGCGCTCTTATTGTCTCTTCAGCCTGGCCTTTTCCACGTCTTGAACATTTTCGAACACTTGCTCTTGCACGCGCGATCGAAAACCAGAGTTACGTGATCGCGTCCAACCGCGTCGGCAAGGACGACGACTTATGGTTTTGCGGCAGCTCAGTAATCATCGATCCTCGCGGAGTCGT
>JBEDUS010000359.1:0-7025 GCA_040414975.1 Candidatus Udaeobacter sp. | reverse complement strand
GCGCCGGCGGGTTTGCCTGAAACCACGCTACTGTTGGAGATGGCAACGGGTTTGTCAGCCGCGTTTGCGCGACCTCTGGCTCGATTGTGGTTTTTGCATCCCAATGGCGAAGTGAGTGGTTGTGCCGCGTCATCTCTAAGTGCTGACGCGCGGAGCGCGAATGAAGGTCGTTGCGATCATCAGAGCGAATGGCTTTCCCGCCGCGCCAGGCCAGCGTCGCCCGACGTACAGTTTCGGGCTGGCAAGAGCGTCGAAGGAGGGATCCTTATGTGGCACGCTATCGAGAGCGTCCGAGCGACACTTCGCAGCGGAGTGGATGCCGATTACCGACGTGCGCGTCTTAATCGGCATTTTCTTCTTCATTTCCGGCGGGAGAAAGCTGTTGGTGCCGGCTCACTTCAGTCTGATGGAGCAATTCGCCTAGCACAGGAAAGGAGGAAGAAAGACATCGCATGATCGTTCGTGACGGCCTTGGAATTATCGAAAGCTTTCGCCAAAAGAATGGCGAGGAACACAGCGGGAAAATCCAGGATTGGCCTTTGGCCTATCTTGAGGTCACGTCTTTTGGCGGCGCGACATTCCGATTCTTTAGCCACTCCAAGCTGATCTCTTGGTTCTGCTTGGTTTTGGGAATCGTGTCCAGGTCAGGCATGAAGATTTGCAAGCCGGCTTCTGGAGTCATTCGCGTGTAGCCATTGACCAATTGCTCCTGATAGTGCGACAGATCGAGGTCGAACCAGGCATCGTTGGAAAGATCCACCATAATTACGTCAACATCGTGCATGGTGAGCTTTCCGAAATCGATTGTGCCGCCTCGAAATCGAAGAAAATTGCGCCACTGCTCCACTTTCTCCACGTCCTCTGTTGCATTTCCGTACACTTCCTCTATATCCGGATTGACGATGCGCACGCTGGTAAGCTGGCCACGAATATGCGGCGGCGGCAACAGCTTTACGGGATCAAAGAAGATATCATTACCCGAGACTTCCACGCCTGAGATGCCGTGGTGAAAAAGGCTGGAAATGCTTAGATGAACGTCGCCCAGCAAACCCTTGAATGGAATTTTCAGGACGCTTAAATCCGTGACGTGCAACTGCACACGATTCCCGGCAGCAACCCCGATGTTGCCGGTGATCTCCACCGGAAGCGGAACAATTTTGTGTAATGTTCCACGTATTTTTATCTGATCGCCATCGCCCGAGAGCGCAACATTCGTTAGGGGCGACTTGGCAAGCGCGTCGTTAAGGAAATTCGCCAGATCTCCGATATTCGTGTGGATGACGCCTGTTTTCACGTCGAGCAAGAAAGATTCCGGCTCATCGAACGACGGGTTTACATCGGGGACAGTTCGAACGATTTCGCCTCTCAGCCATCGGACATAGACGCGAAAGCCTGGGCCCTTTCGGAGCATAAGATTGTGCGCGTATACATTTGTCACTTGTGACGCAAGCGTGGACGGTACGAGGCCGATTGGAGGCGTTATCGGAGAGGAAGCAGATGGCGCCGATCTTGACGCGCGGAGATACCAGAGGGCCACAGCCACAACAGCAAGGATGCAAATAAAGAGCAAAATCAGACGAGCACGCATCGCGGCTTGCTGACGCCCGACGTCAGCACCGTATTTGATGCTGCCTGAATTCGCACGTGTTGCCCTCTGCGCGTGGGCCAGGTGGGAAGGTGCGGAATATTCTCACTCGCAAAATATCGAGAGCAGGGTGAATGGATCGAGAGTACGATGCTGATTGTCGATGACAGCGCGGCGGTTCGCAGGTGTGTGCGCACGATCACCTCCGGTTTTTGGATAAGTCACTTTGAACTGAGTCAGGGTGAACAAAACGTTGCATGGCTCGCTGGAACTCCCGCGACTTTGCTTTTGGAATCGACGAAATGGATCGCGCCATCGCACCGTCTTGCTCTCCGCAGGAATTCCCTCAGCGCTGCAATGCGTGTTCGCGCATTCTGCAAACGCCCGTTGTTCGGCTTCCAGCTGGCCTAAGTGGTGGTTTTTAGTTTCAATAGCTGTCCAATGATTCCTCCAAGAGATACGGGATAGCAAAGCTTCGTTTGTGTCTACGCATAAGAACGCTTGCTCAGGCGTGTGGTTTGAGGCATTCTGCAAAGTCTTTAAGCGCTTGACACACCTTCTTAGGGGATTATGGAGACTCAGTTTATTGCACACGATAGGAAAGACACTGTCGGCGTCATCGTAGTGGAAGGCGTCCAGCCCAGCCAGGATTTGACTGGCTGGATCATGGAGACCGATGAGACGATCTCTGTAAAGGCTCTCGATCCTATACCGCTCGGTCACAAAATCGCGCTCCGCGACATTAAAAGTGGAGAAACCGTGTTGAAATACGGCCACGATGTGGGCCGAGCCGTTGGGGACATCAACAAGGGCCGACACGTGCATACGCATAACCTGAAAACGAAGAGGTGGTGAAGATGGGGCGCTACGACTTCTATGGATATCGCAGGGAGAATGGCCGTGTGGGCATCCGCAACCACGTCGTCATTCTGCCGCTCGACGATCTTTCTAATGCAGCCTGCGAGGCCGTCGCCAACAACATCAAAGGCACTTTGGCGCTGCCCCATCCCTATGGCCGCCTGCAATTCGGGGAGGACCTGGAACTGCACTTTCGCACCTTGATTGGAACAGGGGCGAATCCCAACGTGGCCGCCTGCGTCGTTATCGGCATAGAACCCGCCTGGGCAAACCGAGTCGTCGAAGGTATCGCCAAGACGGGTAAGCCCGTGGCCGGCTTCTCCATCGAAGGCAACGGCGACATAAGCACCATCGCCGCGGCGTCACGAAAGGCGCGTGAGTTTGTTCAGCGGGCTTCGGAAAAACAGCGCGAGCTCTGCACGATTAACGAGCTCTTTGTCTCTACGAAATGTGGTGAAAGCGATACCACTTCCGGTTTGGCTTCCTGCCCTGCCGTCGGAAATCTCATTGATAAGCTCGATCCGCTTGGAGCCACCACATGTTTCGGCGAAACCTCCGAGTTGACCGGCGCCGAGATGGTTTGTGCCAGCCGGGCAGCAAGCAAAGAAGTCGCCGACGAATTCATGCGCGCTTTCAACGCCTACCAGGAAGTAATCGAGCGGCACAAGACGAGCGATTTGTCCGAATCGCAGCCAACCGCAGGCAACATCGCCGGCGGGCTGACCACCATCGAAGAGAAGGCATTCGGCAACCTTCAGAAGATCGGTCACAAGACAAAGTTTATCGATGTGCTCAAGCCGGCGGAAGCGCCGGCCCGCGGCCATGGGCTTTATTTCATGGACACCTCGTCTGCAGCCGCCGAGTGCGTCACCCTGCAAGCCGCGGCAGGATTTGTCGTGCATCTATTCCCAACCGGCCAGGGCAACGTGATTGGCAATCCCATCGAGCCAGTCATCAAGCTTACGGCCAATCCCAAAACGGCGCGCACCATGGCGGAACACATCGATCTTGACGTCTCGGGCATACTTCGGCGTGAAATGACCCTGGACCATGCAGGCGACCGCTTGATCGACATCATGATTCGCACCTGCAACGGACGGCTCACTTGTGCGGAGGTCTTGGGACACCGTGAATTCGTACTAACAAAACTCTACCAGTCCGCATAAACTTCAGCCGCGTTCTACTGCAGCAGCTTCCGAGGAGCACCCTCGCCGTACAGAGCGGGAGGGTCTTTCGCTGCGTGGCTGTCTACTCAAGATCTCGATGGCGGTCGTGATCAGCAAGGGATGCAGATCAGCATCATCACGCTCGATAAGGATGCTCACCACGCCTACCACAGGTCGCAACGGTCCGCTTGTCCCTATTAATTGCGGCTGAAGATTGACTTGTATTTGTCCCAGTAGGCGTACCCCAAATAAGCGGTCAGCAGAAAGACAATTGCACCAAGCCATAGGAATGAAGGTATCAGCCGGGCGTTGACTACAACAATTCCGACAACATCGGGCGCAAGGAATAATGTTGCTAACGCCGGGAAGATGCCAAACAGCAGCATGAACCCCGCGACGATCTCAGTAATCTTAACCATCTGAAAGATGCCCGAAGCCCAGAATACTTGCGTGAAGGCGATCATCTGCGCAGGGACGCCTTTTGGTGAGTTGCCCATCAGCAACCCGCTTATGCCGCTTGCGAGCATGGTGAGGCCAAGCAATATTCGGATAGCGATCACCAGATAACGGTTGCGAAAAGTCATAATCCCCTTCCACCTCGACGTTCGGCAATGCCTTCGAGAATTAAAGCTTCATCGGCCTTTTCAGTCCCAATCACAACGTATGGGAATTCGCCGATGTTTCTCTCCTTGCGCGTGGGCGGTCCAGTGCTGAACCAGAAAGCATCCCGCCACCAGATACCCCAAACCAGCTTCACAACGTCACGAGACTCCTGAAGGCAGCAGATGCCCTACGCTTCTCTACTATGTCCGTCCCCCCGTTTGCCGCAGGCCCGATTTAGATAATCGTGTTTACCGGCTGGCGCGGCTAGAGGTCGAGTTCGCCGAGACGGAAGCCACCGGCTTGCCGGCCTGCCACACGGCAGATAATTTCTCGGTGTTGTGAATGTCGTCGAGCGGGTTTGCGTCCAGCACCAGGAATTCAGCGGCTCGCCCCGGCTGCAAAGTGCCAAACTGTTTGTCACCGCGCAGGATTTCGGCGTTCGTGCTCGTCGCGGCGGTAATGGCTTGCATCGGGGTGAGGCCGGACGACACCATCAACTGCAGTTCGCGGTGCTCGTTGTAACCTGGAAAACGCGTTGGGATGCCGGAATCGGTGCCAAAGGCGATCTTCACGCCCGCATCGTACAGCGTCCTTAGATTTTTCTTGGCCATCTCGAGGCCGGCGCGATATTTCGCAATATCGGGATCCTGCCGGATTTTTTCTACGAATTGCGGGTTGCGGATGAAGGCCAGCGCTCCGGGATCTAGTCCTGCCCGCAAGAAGGGATCGTCAACCCAGCTCAAATTATCGGCGTAGGCGAAGAGCACTTCATCACGGACCAGCGTGGGAATGAGAAACACGCCGCGAGCTTTCATCGCCGAAATCAGCTCCTTATCGACCGCCTGATCGCGAATGCTGTGCGCGAACCCGTCCACTCCCGCCGCGAGCAACGATTTGGCATCAGCCAAGTAATATTCATGCGCAAATACGCGGATATGGTTTTTATGCGCTTCGTCAATGATGGCGCGATAAATTTCCGGTTTCATTTTGGTGCCGTGGCCGAGCCCGTCATCCACCCACATCTTTATGTAGTCAGGATGATGCATGGCGAGTTCGCGGACGTCCGCGCGGGCCTCGTCGGTAGTTTGCGGCCGATAGCGGTGATCGGAAGGAGCAGCTTTGCCCGGTTCGAGGAAACCGCGGCCCGCGGTGAACAAGCGCGCGCCGCCAATTTTGCCGGCATGCTGGTCGTCGCGGATGGTGAAGATCAAGTCTTCGTCTTGTCCAAAGGAAGCGACCGTGGCGACTCCGTACGAAAGATATTTATTGAGCTGCTTGGCGACGTTTTCCTCGGTGTAGTGCCCGGCGGCGGAATCGGCTCCGTTATTCGACAATCCGAGATGGCCGTGCAGGTTGATCATCGCCGGCATGATCGTTTTGCCACCCAAATCGTGCACATCCGCGTTCTTGGGGATCGATACCGCACCGCTTTTACCGACCGCAGTGATTTGTTTGCCTCGAATGACCAGCACGGAATTTTCGATCGCCGGGCGGCCGGTTCCGTCAATCAAGCGCGCCCCTTTGAGCACGATCGGTTTGTTCGCGGCGGTGCTGTTCGCGGAGGCCTGGGCGCGGACAAAAGCACAACTTATGCACACGCTCAGGAGCAGAAGCAAACCTGAAATCGCGAAATGGCGGGATCGCTCGGGGGAGTTCATCTCGGGCCTCCTTATTAACGGCGATAGTAGTGCAACGGGCGATCAGGGTCAAAGACGTTTCTCAGCGGCGCGAGCGGCGGATCGAAGCTACCCGCAGCCGATGAACGGCATTTTCGGCGCCATCACGGTCATCGACTTGAATTCCGGGAGTTTTTGGGATTTTGATATGATGCCGGCATGCACGACATCCTGATCGTTCTCGTTCATTCGATCGTCGACCGCCAGTTGCGCTTCACCCGTGCACAGTTCGTGCACAGCGCACAGAAACCCGAGGCTTGGGACTTCCGTCGTAGTATTGCGACGACCCATTGAGACTACCTCGTTTACGAGGACACCTATTCGCGTTGGAACACTACTTCATCTGTCCATATTGTGGCGAGGAGATCTCTATGATCTTGGATGTATCGATTCGTCACCAAACGTATGTTGAAGACTGTGAGGTGTGCTGCCAACCAATACAAATTACCTACCGCGTAGAGGACGGTTCACTAACGAATTTCGAAGCTCAGAGACTCGAATAGATCGAGATGTTGGCGATCACCTGAAACGTAGTTTTTCGAACGTTCGCGGGGAAGATATCGTTTCCCACCGCCGTTTTGCCGGGAAACACTCGAGAGGTTACTTGAATTCAGAATGCCGGAAAGATTGGCCGTTGAAAGAGTTATTGGACAGGAGAAGGCCGAGGAGAAAAGACTGGGAGAGCTAGACCGTCTTGGGGCGGGATGCTTTGCTCGACTATCGACGCGCAAAACATGGAGCAGCAATGAAGAACCATAGAGTAAAAGGATAACGGCAACTATGAGAAGAATCAGCGCCGCCAGGTCCGTGATCAAGAGATATGCGATCATTGTCGTCAACCAAGTTCGCGACCAGAAGTTGTCACCTCTGGATTAAAGGAATGCACGCGGCTTTCCAGTTTTTGCGCCGCCTATGCTATTGAAGAATTTGAGCGCACAATGCTCGGTACGTCACTTGCTGTAAGAAAAAAGTGATGAAAGCAAGTCGTTCCTTCCGACGGCCAATGTTTGGCGCGGAGATTCAGGGGCGACATGTTAGACCACCCTTTCGTACCGGAAGTTACATCATGTACACACGCGGGAAGTAGGTACATGATTAGGGCGGTCTGTTTTCGTAATATCCGAGTGATGGCCGTGA
>JBEDUS010000358.1:0-6179 GCA_040414975.1 Candidatus Udaeobacter sp. | reverse complement strand
CATTCAATCACTTCAATCGTCAACGCATCACCATTCGGGCGTATGGATTACGATTTTCACATCTGGAAGATCAGGAACATTTTCTGCCCCCATAGAGGGCAGTTTGTCGGGAAACCGCTGCAAGTTGGCAAGCCGCTTCGACTCACTTTACAAAATCGCCTTTGTGCTCGTATGTCTCGATCACGTGGCCAGCGGTATCGTAAACGCTCGCCTTACGCGCCGCGGCGCTTTCCCGCTGTGCTCTCTAACTACTAATCGCCCGCTCCCTCTGATCCGTTACGGCCGGACATGTTCTTAAATTGATTTTTGACGGATACCAGTCGCGCCTTCAGTCCTCGAATATAATCATGATCAGGATTATCAGATAGCTCCCATTCTTTAAGCAGGGCTTTCAGTCCGGCAATGCGCTGGGATTTTTTAATTACCCGGTCGCTGTGGTCGTTATCTCGAATGGTCTCCATACAATTTCATTGCGCGGCGCGAGATGTCATCGGCTTTCTTCGTTCCCTTGGACCCACGACGAAAGTTACGAAGGAACAGACGCCCGGTGCGGTAAAAAAAACTTTACCACTCTTTGAACTCGCCCGCCTGCTCGTGCGTTTCGATCACGTCGCCAGCACAACGATTTTGCTCGACAGGGCTGATAAGAGACTTTCATCCTGTTGCTTTAGTACGTGGCGGGCGCGTCGATGGTTGGAGCTTATCGTGTTGGCACGTCCGCTTTTGTCATCGTAAACGCAAATCACTGCAAGATGTGGTCGACTGTAATATTTCGCCTATCCGATAGCGTTGATGACTGCACCGGTCGAGCGTCGTAACGAGGAGAACTAAAGGCAGAAGAAGCGCCGAGGGAAATGTTGCTACTGATGGGTTTCGCCGTTTTGTAAATCCCTGAGGCGCGCTTCAGCGGAGGAAATCAGTTCCTGCGGCACTCGGCGCAGACCATTAATCAAGCCGAACTTCGACAGAATCCAGATTAACCATTTCGTGGGGTCCCAGTGCCACGGCTTCACGCCGTTACGATAGTCATGCTGAAACTCATGGTGATAATTGTGGTAGCCTTCGCCAAACGTGAACAGCGCCATTAAAAACGAGTCGCGCGCACTGCATCGTGTCGAATACGGCTGACGCCCGATGGTATGACAGGCGGAGTTAATTAAGAATGTGCCATGTTGAAGCACGACAACTTTTGCGACGCCACCGATTAGAAAACCACCCAGCGCACCGACCCAGCCGTCCCATACGAATCCAGCCAGCGTTGGCAAAACGAAGCTGACCATGACGGCGACGAGATGAATATGTCGATGTTGCCACATGACCAGCGGATCTTTTTTTAGATCAGCGACATTATCGAATGGAGGTTGTGGAAAAAGTCTGAACAACAGCCAGCCGATGTGGGCATAGAAAAAACCTTTGCTGATGTCGTATGGGTCTTCGTCGTGATCGACATGTTTATGATGGCGGCGATGGTCGCTTGCCCACATCAGGACAGAATTCTCGAACGCAGCCGCACCGAAAATGAGCGTGAACAGGCGCACCGGCAGTTTCGCCTGGAAAGTCATGTGCGAAAACAGACGGTGATAACCGAGGGTGATGCTAAAGCCAGTTGCGACAAGCAACACTGCAAATAGGGCAAGTTGGAACCAATCAAGGCCGAAGTACCACAGATACAGTGGCACTGCCGTCAGTGTGAGAACAAACGTGCCCATCAAAAACGAGCTCGTCGTCCAATTAATGCGCCTGGTCGGAATGCGGAATATGAAGCGTGGAAACTTAGGAAGCATCACCGGTTCATTGATGTTGGCCGTCCGAGAATGACGTCCTTCTTTGTGCAGGTATAAACGTTGCCGCAGTGCGCTCCGGTAAACCTTTGGGTTTTCACTCTGGTCGTCCGAGAGCGTTCTTCCTCTATTGTTCTTCCGGTATCGGTCAGCTTTGAGGTGGAAGGACAGCGCACGAGCAAGCTTTTGATGTTGAGACCGGCGTTTGGTTTCGCCCGTCGCGGCAGATCGAACAAGAACCTGATTGCCATGTCAGAGTCGATAAACGATGCGGGCTTTGGTGGCGTCGTAGGGCGACATCTCCATTTTCACCCGGTCCCCGATCGTCAGGCGAATGAACCGCCTCTTGCGCATCTTTCCGGAAATGTGCGCGAGAACGAGATGATCGTTTGCGAGCGCGACGCGAAACATGGTACCAGGAAGCACCGTCGTGATCGTGCCCTCCAACCGGATCGCTTTTTCAGGTTTCAGCATGTTGATTTTGGCGACGCTACAAAGAGCGCGGACGAAAACGTTTTCGGGGCCGGTTCCGCATTGAATTCCGGATCTACCGGCGATTACCCGCGAACGGACGCGGACGCTCTTCGCGTGGACGTGCTTGATTAACAGTTAATGCGCGGCCATTAAGTTCGTGACCGTTGAGGGCGCTCATCGCGGCATTGGCCTGTGGGTTATCGTTCATGGTGACGAATGCGAAGCCGCGCGATTTGCCAGTGAACCGGTCCATCATGAGATGGACTTCGTTGACCGCGCCGTGTTGTTCGAACAGATCCTGAAGATCGTTCTCAGTGGTCTCAAAGGAAAGATTACCTACGTACATTTTCATTATGTTTGAAATTTGGAAAAACTACCGAGCTACAGAGCCGTTCCCGGGAATCGGGTTTCAAACCACCAATGAGCGACACTCACCTGACGATCTACCGTGCAGTGAAGTTAACAGAGCAATCCAATAAGGCCGCAGTATCGTCGGGAATTGGCTAAGCACAAACGATCGTTTATCAGTCCTTCAAAATTGAGGATGCTCGGTTTGGATTTACTATGCATGTTCGCTAGTCCCTTCATTCGACGAACGCATTGGTTTTGACAGCACACGGGACTTGCAAAGAAATTTTCAGGCGAAAGATGAGGGAATACTCATTATGGGATTTGGGAAAGTAAAAAACGATACTGCGCCGTACGATTTAATGCTCGCAGACTCAGCAAATCCGACTGGACTTGAGCATGGGTCACAGCAGTGGGTTTCCGAACAGCAATCGGCAGCCTACAGAGCGTCTTTGTCGTCCGGCCAAAGGAGAGCGAACGCAATTGCTAGCAGTATGTTAATCGCAATCATCGTGGCAAAGGTGAAGTTCACCGATGCAATCCCTTGGGCCACGAACACGCCAACTATCATGAACAAGAGTAAGTAGAGAACATTCCGCGGTCGCGGTGGTGTAGAGCCTAAGTTCACGCGGTTCTCCGACTGCTCAAAGATGGACGAAGAATATTTGTTAATGCGGTAGCTTTAGTTCGTAAGGCGTGAGTTCGTTTACCAGTTTCCATCACGCGCCTTTAAGGAAATCATCGACATTGATGTGCCGCCCTCTGTGCCCGCATTGAACGTCGAAGCCTGCGCCAATTAGCTTCGCAGCGAATGAGTCGAAGTGGTTGCCGCCGCAAACGAACAAGATGTTGCAATCTTTGCAGCCCTCAATTTGGTCGAGCCAAAAGCGTTCGCGCTTATTGTCATTATCAATCCCTTGTTCTTTTCGTTCGATGGAATTGGGGTCACAAAAACGGTGCTCGATGCCTTTTTCCTTCGCGAATCGTTGAAGCGTTGTCGCGCTGGCGTGCGCTTTCCTTCGTGCTTCTTTGCTAAATTCTTCGGCCAAAAGTGCGAAGTCGTTTGTCGCGATGAGTTCAGCAACGTGAGCATCGAACGCCGCTCGTTCGTCCAAAACGAGTTGCACAGTGGTGTGCGCATCGTGCTGAATGATGTGATTACCCACCCCGATCAAAAGTACAATTGATTAACGACCTTAATTTTTCTCCCGCCGCGCGAAAAAAACGGACGCCAGCAAAAAAACTTCACGATTTTTTGAAGTCGCCTTTGTGTCTGTGTAATTCGATCTCTTTGCCAGCTTCATCGTAAATATGGATCACCGCATCGTGAGCGCGGCTACGGTGTTTCGCGTAGGCGATTGCATCGGCGACTTTTAAGTACCATAGCCTGCCGAATAGCAGTGCATCAGAGATCAGATCAAAGCCGCGATGATCTTTGCGCGGTCGAATCTCGTAAACGTGCAGCGGTTTATTACTTTTCAATGGACACTTCGGTCGCCTTAATTATCGCGAAAACTTTGTCGCCTACTTTGAGGTTCATTCGTTTAATTGAGCCAGTGTGATGATCGCCGTTACATCTGCGTCGGCAGTTCGGAGCTGGATCGGTTTTCTCGGCCCACCGATGTTTACCGTGATTGTCTAGGCATTCACAAGGCGATTCAAACGTGACTAGCAGTGCCGCGGCTGCCGGGCCGCAGAGAAACGCGAATGCGATCGTCAAAGTCGCGCGCGTCATTGCGCTGGTTCATATCACTTTATCGTTGCCGTGTGGAGAGCAAAAGAGGCACAATCCGCCGCATGATGCGCTGGACAGTCCTCGTGTATATCGATTCGCTTGACTGATATGTCTGGCCGGATATTCTCGGCGTCCGCAGCGAGAGAGCTTAAGTTATGCCCAATCAAAAGAGCCAGCCTGAGTCAGCGGAAAAGAAAGGACGAGAAGTCGAACATCGCGATCTGAAACCAAACACCGACCCGAAAGGCGGCGCGGCAAAAGGCAAGAAAGATGCCAAAAGTTCTTCCGGTCGAAAGGGTGAGGCGGACTTCATGAAGGACCTGAAATTGTGTTCTAATTTGTTTCTGCACACCATCAGTTTGCACACCGCGCCCGAAACACAGGTGAAAGAAAGAGGTTTGCCTAGCTGGAGGCCAGCTAGAAAATGTAGCGGCACCGGTTGCCCAAGGCATGATCCGGCGCCGCAGTTACGCACCCCTCCGCGGGTCGGCGGTTGGGGTTATGGTTGCAACTAGCGTAACTATCGCAGCCCAATTGCGATATTACAATCGGGCGCACCGCTGAGCGTGCGATCAGATAAAACCTTATGGGCGCGCATAACCAATCGCGCCGATGCGATCACCGTGCGGGCGGAGCTATCCATCTTTGCCAAGATATTTGGCGATGGGACACCGCCGTAGGGATGCCAGCGCACGAAACCAGAATACTGGGGGTCGGCGGTGAAAGAAGAGCGGCGCATCCTGATTGTTGATGACCAGTGGGACAGCACCCACTTGGTCAAAGTCCTTCTCGAGAAGATCGGCAGCTACTGTGTACTCGAAGAGAACGATGCCGCCAAGGCTCATAAGAGTGCGCGAGATTTCAGGCCCGATCTGATTTTGCTCGACATCATGATGCCACACAGAGACGGACGCGACGTAGCGGCGCAGATCGATGCCGATCCGGCAACGCAGAGAACGCCCATCATCTTTCTCACCGCGCTGGTCACGAAAGCCGAGGCCAAGGCTGGCCTCCACATTCAAGGCCATCCAGTTCTGGCTAAGCCCGTCAATATTTCCGAGTTAATCAAAAGGATTGAGGAAAATCTCCCCGCCGCATGACTTCTAAAGGAGGTTGAAAGATGAACTTTGAGGAATTTAAAAACCAATCGCGACTTTATGTAATTGACGCCTTGGAGCCTGAGGAAGTGGAGGAATTTGAGCGAGAGCGCAAAAAATTCGGCAAAAAGGCTGAAGACTTCGTTACACAATGTTACGCCTTACATGAAGCATTCGCGCTTAGCTTGCGCTCGGCGAAAGCTTCCGGCGCAATCAAGGAACGGCTCATGTCCATGGTACGAGAGCGGGTGACGCATGCCCAAAACGCAGCGGCTGTTGCTTTAATGACTGCAGTCACTAGCCGATAGAGTCGAGCTTTTGCGAGCCGCATCGTAAACACTGATCACAGCATCATGTGCGCGGCTACGGTGCTTGGCGTAGTCGAATGCGTTGCCGGGCTCTAATTACCACAGCCCACCGAATAGCAGCACATCGGAAATCAGATCAAAGCCGCGATCTTTCGCGGGCGGACTTCGTAAGCTTGCATGAGGTGCAATCTTTCGCAGTCAATCGGTGTACAGTTTCGCAAATTCGAATTTACAATTTGCACTTGCCGTCGGCGTTCGAATCGATGAGGATCGGTGTTTGGATACACTCGCTAAACACATCGAACGGCAGCTAGAAAAGCGAGAATTTTGCGTAGTTTTTGAGGATGAGATAGAGCGCTGCTGGCCAAGGAAAAAACTCGACCTTGGAGAACGAGAGAGGCAAATCCAGACGTTTGCCAAATCTCGTGGATGGAGC